>JBDRQZ010000001.1:0-11256 GCA_043826025.1 bacterium
GTTCCGAACATCACCGATGTCGTCTATCTGATTCAATACATCTTCGCCCAAGGCCCGGAACCTGGTTGCTCTTAACCACTTAGCGGCTCTCAAAAAACCACTTGACGGTACTCTTTCTACGCGTATTTTTCAATCAACGGGTATTATATCTACATGCTGCTGATCTGAAAATCCTGTGGTCGCTGGCGGCCGCTTGACCGAATATAGGGATTCTTCCTTTTAGGTACGGGAGGGTGCAATGAGCACACCTAGCATGCGTTTCTTGGGGGTTGCGCTGACCATACTTATCTGCGTGCCAGCGTTGTTTGCTGTCGAAATCGCCGACTTTCAGGTCAACGAGGAGAACTTCCCCGGTGTCTTCAGCCAGGATCAGTCTTCCGCCGCCTCTGCCGCAGATGGCGACTACGTAGTCTGTTGGCGGGACGGCCGCAATGGCGATGACCTGGGCTACTACCAGCTTTTCGATGCCGGCGGTCAGCCGCTGAGTTCGAATCGTCTGATTGACGATCTGCCCATCGCCAACGATGGGGGACCCTGGGTGGCCATGAACTCCGCTGGAGAGTTTGTGGTCTGTTACCGCGCCTTGACGAGCACGGTCTGGGCTCGCTTTTTTGCGGCGAACGGAGACCCTCTCGGGGAACCTTTCGTGATCGTGAACGATCAGGGTGAATGGGGCGGCTTCAGAGAATTGGATATCGCACTCAACGATGCCGGGCACGGCGTCTTGATCAGTCGCGCTCAGCACGACGGCGATCCGACTTATCTGGTCCTGGGCCAGTTGTTCGATCTCAGCAGCGGCCCGGTCGGCGAGCCTTTCCAGATCAGCGGGGAATTCCCGGCGGCTGCGGGCCACTCTGCTGAAGTCACGATCGACGCCTCTGATCGCGTCTTTTGCGCCTACTGCGCTTACGCAGACCAGGTCGGCATCCCTGATTTCATAGTGCTCTTGAGTCGTTTCAGTTACGATGATCCCAGTTCGGTCACGGAGACGACGGTGGATGCCGGCTATCTCGTCGAGGGTGAGGTGTATTACGAAATCAACGCTCCTTTCCTCGCCTACCATCCGGACGGCTATCTCGGTATACTGTGGACGGGGACAACATGGGAGCCACATGGTACGAATAGCTGGTCCTATCTGGCAGACACCTCTTTCATCAGTGTTTTTGACCCGGAGGGGGCGGTGCTCTCGGAACGCGTGCCGCTGCTCACCGGCGAGTCCTTCCCCGGCTATGACTGGCGGACCGATCTTGCTGCCACAGCGACCGGCTTTGCCGTGATGAGCACTACCGTCGTCGATCCGGATTTTCCGGTGCTGGAACTGGACAAGTATGGTACACCGCAGTATCCCGTAAAAATCTACACTTCCGGCGACGACTCCGAGCATGAGTATGCCTGGAGCATGATCTATCCAACCGACAATCTGGTCGTGTTTATCTGGGAGGGTGCTCCTTATACTGAACCCTATGCCAACATCTATCACCAGGGATTTGCGCTCGATGCCACGGAGGTTTTCTCGATGGCGCGCGTTCACGATGACGCCGGCTCCTGGCAGAGTTTCCCGGCGGTCGCCACCGATAATAACGGCAACGCGCTGGTGGTCTGGATCGACAACCGCAACTCGGCGCTCGGTGATGTTTATGGTCAGATACTCGATCCCAACGGTAACCCAATCGGTGACAACTTCAGGATCAGCGACGATCCGCTGGGTGAGGGATTCGCCAGGGAAGTAACGATTTCCGGCAACGGCGCTGATCGTGTGGTGGTGGTCTGGACCGGCAACGGCGAAAGCCACTATGCGGTGAGGGCGCAGGTTTTCGATATACCTCTTTTCACACCGGTCGGCGGCAACTTCATCGTGCATGAGCCGGACGACTACAACCTGAAGGACTTCTGGCCCGATGTCGGTGTTCTGGCCGATAAGTCGATGGTCTTTGTCTGGCGGGATCGGCTCGGCAGCAGCGACCGTGTCTACAACACCTACGCTCAAGAATTCACGGCAGGCGCCACTCCCACCGGCAGTGTCATCAAGGTCAACGAGAGTGAGGGCACCGAGCTTTGTATGGGATGCGAGTCGCTCTATTTCGATTATGCCCCTCGGATTGCGATGCGCAGCGATGGGCGCTTCGCCATTGTCTGGATGGAGACGCTTGATCTGGGCGGTTATTCGACAGTGAACTGCACTGTCGCTCAGTTTTACGCAGACTGGGGAAGCCCCATCGGCCCCAACGTTTTGATCAGCAACGAGGCCAATGGTGTGCAGATGATCAGCGATCAGGAAATTCCCCCCGAGGTCGTCGTCAACAGCTTCGGTGAATACGCTTTCGCCTGGACCGGCGGCCACAACTCGGCCTATTATGGTGGCTGGGCGCGGGTCTTCGACAGCAATGGCGCTCCCCAGGGTGCGCAGGTGCGGTATGCAGACTACCACGATTACAATCATGCGGTCACGGCCAGCATCATCGCCGGCCCAGATCACAGTTTTCTCTGCAGTTGGAACAATTCTGTCACCGATGATGCCAACATCTACGCGCAGAAGCTCATCTCAACCTGTGAGCTTGAGGGCACAGTGGCGCGTATCGACAACGCCGCGGCTGGTTCCGAGCAGTCTTATCCCACGATGTCATCCTTCAACGGTACGGTGCTCTTTGTCTGGCAGGACTTCCGCAACGGTACCGGCAATGCCGACGTCTTCAGTCGTTACATCGAATGGGGTAAGATCGGCATATCCTACGGAGATGTCAATCTCGACGGCCTGGTCAATGTCACCGATGTCGTTTACCTGATTGCCTACATCTTCAACGATGGGCCGGAACCGGTCAACTACTACAGCGGCGACACGAATTGCGACGGTATCGTCAACATCACCGATGCGGTCTACCTGGTCCAGTACATCTTTTCCGGGGGACCGGAACCAAGCTGCGATTAGACCGATTGTGCAGCAGGACGAGCAAAAAGGCGCCTCCCGGCGGGGGCGCCTTTTTATTGTGCGTCGCCTGCGTGAAAGGCATCTGTCGTTGCGCGGGTCTTGCGCGAGTTCGAACGAACGAGCGTGTGACCTGCCGCCGCCTTTCTCGCGTCAGGTGACACGAGCGTCCGCTGGCGCGGCCGCCCGCAACACCTGACACAACGCCGAATGTCGGCGAGAAACCAATTGCTACGACCCGGCCTGCGTGCTATTGTGCGAAAGAGCGGACCGGCAGGGCATCTCTCCCGCCTTCTTCGGGCGATCTTGATCTTGTGAGAGAGCCTGCCGGTCCTTCGATGTCACGTAGTCTTGGTTGCTATTACTGGATTCAGTCTTCCAAGGTTGCATACTTGCCGACGTATTTGGATTGTGACTGAAATGTGCCAGAATCTCATGACAACTCGCTGATGCCGAAAGCAAACCTGCACACTCTGGGTTGCCGTCTGAATCAGGCGGAGACTGCGATCATTGCCAAAAGCTTGACCGAAGTCGGTTTCGAGATAGTCGACACCGACGCGACCGCCGATCTGACCGTGGTCAACACCTGCACCGTGACCGAGCAGGCCGACGCCAAATGTCGACAGGCGGTGCGCCGGGCACTGCGTCGCAACCCTAGAGCCTTTGTCGCGGTGGTCGGCTGCTACTCTCAGATGGCGGTCGAGGTGATTAGCGCCATCGAGGGTGTCGATTTGATCATCGGCAATGAGCACAAACTCAAAGTTGGCGACTATCTTAACGGCCTGCAAAAGCAGTCGCCGCCGCAGGTTGTCCACACCGATGTGCTGCCTCTGGAAGAGTTCGTGATCGACACTGTCGGGCTGTATGACAGCTCGACCCGTGCCAATCTCAAACTACAGGATGGCTGCAATTTCTTCTGTTCATTCTGCATTATCCCCACCGCGCGGGGCAGGGCGCGGAGCCGCAATTTTGAGGACCTGCTGCGCGAGGCGCACCTCTTGGCCGAGGCCGGGCATCAGGAGATCGTCCTTACCGGCGTCAACATTGGTACTTACAAAAGTGAGGGCAAACGACTGCTGGCGGTGATCCAGGAGATGGAGAAGATTGAGAAGTTGCGGCGGATTCGCATCAGCTCAATCGAACCGACTACCATTAATCCCGATCTGGTGCGTTACATGGCAAACTCCGAGAAACTCTGTCGGCATCTGCATATTCCGCTGCAGAGTGGTGATGACAGGATTCTCAAGACCATGAAACGACGACACACTGCCGCGCAGTATGGCAAGTTTGTCGAGTGGGTGGCGCAGACGGTGCCCGACATCGGATTGGGATCTGATATTATGGTTGGTTTCCCGGGTGAGGGCGATGAAGTGTTCAGCAATGGAAAACGCTTCATCGCCGATTTACCGCTGGCCTACTTCCACGTCTTCACTTACTCAGACCGACTTGGCGCCAAGGCGGATAAACTCACTGATAAGGTCGACCCGCAGACCAAGAAGCTACGCACGCGGATTATGATCGAGTTGGGACTGCGCAAGCAGACAGCTTTCTACGAGCGCCATCTGGGGCGGACCATCGACATTCTCTTCGAAAGTCAGGAGAATGGCCACTGGCTCGGTCTCGCGGACAACTATATGCGCGTGCAGGTCAAGTCGGATGATGATTTGCACAACCGGTTTCGTAAAGTGAAGCTACTCGAGGTCGCCGGGGATCGGATTACGGCAAAGCTTCTTTAGACAATGGTCTGCGTGCGCTCTGACGATGCTACCATCTGCGAACGGCAGAAATCTGCAGCGGCGAGTTGAGCTACTCGGATTCTTCGAAGAACACCCTGAAAATCTCGTCAGCGTAATAATAGTGCCGCCACTCCGTTTTGTCTGGAGTCAGGATACCAACCTCGACAAGCTTGCTGGCATAGTTACCGGCCTGCTGTCTCGATAGTCCGGTGAGCCCTGCAATGTCCTTGTGGGTCAGAACCGGGTAATCAAACAGCCTTCTTACGACCTCCAGCAAGTTACCAGCACCGCTCTTGATTCTGTCGATGAATCTCTCACGTAGCCGGATCAATTCCTCTGCTTTGCTCCAGGTCTTCTCGGATTCTTCGACTATGGCTGTCAAGTAGAACTCTATCCATGAGTTCCATTCGCCGTTCTGACTAACTCTGAGGAGCTTGTCTCGATACTCTTCATCGTGCTGTTCAAAGTACTTGCTGAGATACAGACGAGGAGTACCGCTCGGCAGCATCTCCCATGAACTCAGTAGGAGTGGAATCAGGAGCCGGCCGAGACGGCCATTACCGTCTAGGTAGGGGTGCACCGCCTCAAACTGATAGTGAACGAGTGCGGCGCGAACTGAGTTGGGAAGATCGGAATCTTCGTGTATGAACGATTCGATGTCCCCGACAGCTGGTATTACTTCTGCAGGCGGAGGTGGGATATATCGAGCGGCAGCGAATCTGCTCTTTGAAATCGCGTTCTGTCTACGCCGAATTTGGCCGGGCATTTTATTCTGACCTCGAACATTTTCCAGCAGTTTCGCATGAAGAGCGTTTATGAGGTTCAGAGACAGCGGACGCTCGGCTAGAAGGTTGATGCCCAGATTCATTGCTTTAATGTAGTTAGCTACTTCCCTACGTTCAGAGCGCATCTCGCCATCATCAGCACCCCCTTCGTCACGGTCGAACAGATAGAGTTGGCGGGCTGTAGTGATCGTGCCTTCCATGGCGTTTGATGCGATCGCCTCGCGGGCTAGGAATAGTTGAAGCATAGGGTTGAGAATTTCACCGGCTCCGAATAATCTTCCGAGACGCAAACCCGCTCTTTCGGCCAGCTTCATAATTGGGCTGGACAGTTTGAGCGTCCGTGGGATGGGATCCGGGACAAAAGCTGTAAGCTCGACGCCCTCCTCGACAATCGGAACGAGTCTTCCGGTGGCATTGTCTGTGAATTCTTCAGCTTTCATACCCAGACTCTTCAATAATCTTGTAAAATTATTGAACAAATATTTTGCAAGATTCGCAACTTGTCAAGTAAATCTTGGTATGGTTTCAAAATTTTCATAGAAAAACTTTATAAGAACTTCATCTTGTTAAATTTAACCTACGCGAATTTGCAGGTTGACACTGGAGACGGAGCAGTTGCTTGGCGATGGGGAGAACACTTAAGTCGTTAATTAGATTAAACTTCTAAGGCTTCAACCCATACCAAATCTGGCGCGGCCGAGAAGCCGCCAGCGCCCCGCCATCATAGTCTCCCAAAACGCCATGCGTGGTCAGACGCGCGCGCTTGATGATAGAGCCGAACTGCTCCGGCGAATAGAGCCGCACCCGCTCATCCCAGGAACGCTTTCCTTTGCTATCCTGGATGACCACCTTTTTGACCACCCGGTCACCAACAATGCGGCGCTGCTCGAAGATCATGACTTTGCCATGCTCGCCGGTCACGCTCCGCCGCGATTCGGGTATCAGGTGAGAGCGCAGATAGACCGGGTTTGGGATGTCGATCCACCACCAGCCGCCCGGTCGCAGCGCTGCTGCCAGCGACTTGAGCGCCTTGAGATCATCCGACTCCTTAGTGAAGTAGCCGAAAGAGGTGAACCAGATACTGACTCCGTCGAAGCGTTCTTGATACGGCAGCTCCCGCATGTCGGCGCGTTTCAGTGTTGCTTTGTACTTGCCGGCGCGAAACAATTCCTTCGCCTCGCGCAACAAAGGCGCGGAGAGATCGATCCCGGTGACCTCAGCCCCGCGTTCGGCGAAGGCCAGCAGATGCCGGCCCGAACCACAGGCGATGTCGAGTACTTGCTGACCGCGCTTAAATGGAAGGTGCTTGATCGCCATCGCAACCTGATGGCGTGCCTCTTTCAGTGTCCGGTGCGAATAGACCAGCAGGTAATCATCCTGAAAAGCGCGGCGATACCAGCCGCGACCACTCGCAGAACTATCTGTCACGACTAATCCTTGCTGACCAGCAGTTCTTCCAGTTCGGCCACCAATCGGTCGAACAAAGCAATCGTCGCCCTGACCGGCTCGGGCGAAGTCAGATCGACACCGGCGGCTTTCAACAACTCGATCGGATAATTCGATTCGCCCGACTTCAGGAACTCGAGATAGCGGTCACGCGCCTCAATATCGCCGGAGAGGATCTTTTCCGAAATCAGCGAAGAGGCCGCAAAACTGGTGGCGTACTGGTAGACATAAAAGCTGCGATAGAAATGAGGAATTCGCAGACAACCGATATCGGAACTATCCAGGAGCTTCAGTTCCGGCCCCCAGAATTCCTGATAGATCTCGCGGAAAGCCTCCCTGAAAGACGATGCCGTCTGCGGTTTGCCCGCCTCCACCTGTTTGTGAATCTCATCCTCAAACTCAGAGTACATCGTCTGCGTGAAGAAGGTCCCGACAATCGACTGGATCTGGTAGTTGAGCAGGTAAGCCCTCTGTTTCGGGTCGCTGGTCCTTTCCAGCACATAGTGCATCAGCAGCGCTTCGTTGGTAGTCGAGGCCACCTCGGCGGTGAAAATCGCGTGACCGGAATAAACAAATGGCTGCGCGGCGCGCGAGTACTGCGAGTGCAAACCATGTCCCAGCTCATGAGCGAGCGTGAACATGTTATCGAGGGTGTCGTTGAAGTTCATCAGGATGAACGGATGGACCGCGTAGGTGCTCCAGGAGTAAGCGCCGGAACCTTTGCCCTCGGTCTCGTAAACATCGATCCAGCCGGAATCAAAGGCCCGAATCAAATTCCCGACATAGTCATCGCCCAGGGGTGCGAGCGCTTCGATGATCTGTGCGCGCGCCTGATCGTAGCTGAGCTTGATTTTGGCATCGGGCACCAGCGGCACATAGATATCGTAAGGATAGAATTCATCCACACCCAATACCCGTTTGCGCATCGCGGTGTAACGGTGCAGCGAGTCGAGATTGGCCTGCACCGACTCGGTGAGATTGCGGTAGGACTTTTCCGGGATATTGTTGGCCGCGAGCGCCGCCTGCAGGCAACTGTCATAGTTGCGCGCCTGTTGATAAAACAGGTCGGCATAGATGGAGCCGGACAGCGTTGCACCGAGTGCGTTGATGAATTTCAGGTAGGCTTCATTGAAGGTGATCATCGTCGTGCGGCGGACCTCACGATCATATGACTCCAGCAGATCGTAGTAGCGCTGTTTGGTCAGCGCGACCTTCTCACCCTTTTCATTGGTGACTTCGCCGAACTTGAGGTCGGCATCATCGATCATCCGGAACACCTGAGCGGCGCTCCGCGTGACATTGCCCGCGAGCGCCATCAGCCGCTCCTGTTCGGCGGGCAGGATATGAGCGCGCAGTCGTCGCATATCTTCGAGGTGGTGGTCGTACAGTTTGAGACTGGCGCACTCCGATTTCATCGCGGCGAGATGTTCATCAGCGATTGCCATGATCTCCGGCGTGATGAACGATCCTGCTTCCGCGAGTCGGGTGCCCAGCGCCGAAATCTCATCGGTCATAGCCTGATAGCGACTCTCGCGATTGTCCTCGTCGAGGCTCAGATAGGCGTATAGCTGTAATTTGTGGTAGAGAATCGAGATCTTGTCCCGCAAATCGAGACAATCGAACAGCACCTGCCCCGACCCGGCCAGCTTGTCCCGAAACGCCACCAACTCCGGCATCTGCGCCTGCAGTCGCGCCAGATCGTCATGCCAGGCCTGATCCGATTCATAGATGTCGGTCAGCCGCCATTTGTGTTGATCATCGACCTCGTGGCGCTGCCGGACTTTGACCGAGGCGCCGCTTTCACTTTTGAAAAAGGGAGCCAGACGTTGCGTTGATTGCCATGCCTTTGGCATATATCGATCCTCCTGATTTCTGTTTCAGCAGGTCGCAAGATAAAGGGGAGAGTCACTTTGTGCCAGCATTAATCCTGGCAGGCGGGGTTAGCGGATACGGAAGGTCAGCGTGGCGCTCAGCAGGCTCAGAAAGACATTGTCTTCCTTGTCGGCATGATATTCCCAATCGGTACCGGCGATCAGCGAGAGCCGAATTGCCTCGCTGAATGCGATATCGGCCAACAGGTCGAGTCGCAGGAAATTGTAGTCGGTGTAATAACCATCGCTCTCGACATGGTAATTGCGATAGCCATACTGAGCATCGGCGGTCAGGGTCAGCCACTTACGGGAAAAGGTTTCGAACCCGGCCAGCAATTGCCAGGAGCTGTAATCCTGATCGGCATAGAGGCTGTCGCCGGCAGCAAACTGCTCCGTACCGAGACCAAACTCAACTGCGGAAAGCAGCCGATATTGATACTTGAACAGAACCTTCCCCTCAAAGCGCAGATTGGAGAATGTCGCGAAGTCCTCCTGATCATAGCTGTAGTAATGCAGTCGCACCTCCGGGGCGAGATTGATGAGCCCGGCCAGCGTTCGATCGATCGTCACCTCCGGCGACAGGTAGGTGTAATCATCGCCCGAATCGACCGCGTCATAGTTGCGTCGCTCGACATAGAGTGCGCTGCTATAATAGCCCTGACTGGCGATATGGGGCCAGCTGAGGTCGCCGGCCCAGCGATTGAAATCGGCTTCGCTGGTGTCCTGGTAGTCACGCAGATCGAGCCGCAACGACAGTTCGAGATCGGAGAATGATCCCAACTGCTGCCGGAACCTCAGGCGCGACTCCGACTGATGATAGCCGCTGATATCAGGGTCGGCTTCGCCGTAGCCGGTGTACTCCATCTCCTGAGAAACCTCGACGTACCGCCGCGAATTGTTGAGCAATGCCAGCCCAAGTCGCGAGCTACTACGAAACTGGCGTTGGTAAAGAGTGAAATCATCACTGTTGCCGTAGGATTTCAGCTCGGTGCTGGAAAGCAACCGCAGGCTCTGCCAGTTTGCTTCAAGGTCGACCACCGAGCGGAATTTCTCATTGGTCAAATAGAACCGGCTCGCGACCGCCAGCTTCAACGGCCCCGGGCGCTCCAGTTCCAGACGCAGCCAGCCGCCCCGTTCATCGATCTGATCGGTGTAGGACTTGAGTTCGAGCAGCGAATCCGGGGTGATGCCGAGGGTATCAATCGTGCGCAAGTAATAGTCATGCGAGATGAAATCGTAGCTCAGGCCGGTCTTGGCCTTGAGTTTCCACTCCTCAGCCTGCGCCGTGGGAACTTGCAGAAGGAATAGGAGCATGAAAAGCGGGCCAATGCCCCGCTTCAGGTAGGATTCTAGCTGCATCGGTGATCCACTACGGTTGACCGAGTATCTTTTCGGCGCGTTGCAGGAGTTCCATCACTACCCGCACCGTGACCAGCACGCGATGATGGTCGCCGGAGTCCTGATATCCCTGAGCTTTCTGCAGTTTCTCAGCGGCTTCCTCAAGCAGGTCATCAGCCGCATCGGTATTCAGCTCCGTGGCGCGTTCGTGCAGTCGCTGTAGACGGGTTTGCGCAAGTTGCAGCGCGCGTGCCGCCGTGACCGATTCATCTTCCTGGGTCAACAGCTTCCGCGCGCGGCGCAGGTGTCCCGCCGCCTGCGAGAGCAGGGTGGTAGCCTGGTCCCAACGCTCTTCCTCGATGAAACCCTGCGTTCGCTGAAACAGCTCGACCGCCTGATCGAGCAGCAACTGCGCGGCTTCATTGTCGGTTGCCAACAGCTTGAGTTCTTCATAGTCGTTGCGCAGCCGCTCATTGAACTGCTCGAGTTGATGCTGTCGACGTTCACCTGAACTGGCGCCGGCCAGCACATCATTGGCGATCCCGCGCGCGCGAAGACTTAATTGCAGCGCGCGACGTAGTTGCTGTTGCTGCATAAACTCACGGCCCCGCTCCTGCAGGTCAGCCGCCTGCTCCAGCAGCGTTTGCGCCAGTGGCGCGTCGCTCCCCGCGATCAGGTCGCGGGCGCGGTCGAGAATATCTGCGGTTCGTTCAAGCTCCTGCTCAACAAAGCTGCGGTTCTCAAAGCCACGTTGCAGTAACCCCAAAGCCTGGGTTACCAGATCTCGAGCCAGCTTGCTGTACTGGCCGAGCATCTGGTGCGAGTTGTCATGATAGGCATCCCAGGCGCGCTGCTGCATCTCCACTGCTTGCCCCAGCAGTTGTTCAGCCTTCGGATTTTCGGTGTCGGCTAATAAGTCCTTGGCCTCATCGATCAACTGGTCGGTTTGCTCCAACTCACCCCGAAAGCGATCATCTGATGGCGGTCCCTGTCCGGCAGCTTCGCCGTTGCCAAACACCAGCAGCAGCCCCAACAAGAACAGAATGATTGGCGTCAGGGGTACGAGCCGTTGGCTCATTGAGCGTGTATGTAATCGTGCAGCTTTCATTCTGATCGCTATTATATCAAATGCCGTGCCGATTTGTCCCGGCAGCGAC
>JBDRQZ010000002.1:0-4278 GCA_043826025.1 bacterium
GTTTCCACCGACGGCGGCCAGACCTTTACGGAACCTACAACGGCCTTTTACAACAACATGACTTATTGGGATGCTGACGGCGGCATCGATGTCTACGGTATGCCGAATGCCGACTGCGATATCTCCGGCGGGCCCTACCACGGCACAATCTATATCTCGCAATGCCAGATCGCTGAAGGTTCGACGGAGGAGGAACTGGATGTCACGGTCCGCAAGTCGACCGACAAAGGTGAGACCTGGACCGACCGGCAGGTGGTAAATGATGACCCACCTCTGCAAAACAAGGATCAATTTCATCCCTGGCTGGTTGTCAACGAGGATGGTGTCGTGCTGCTGATCTTCTACGATCAACGTGACGATCCCGCGCATTACCTGTTCAACTCCTATTTCAGTGCCTCTTTCGACGGCGGTGAGACCTACATTCACAATTCGCGCATTTCCGATGTCTCGATCAATCCGAGCTTCGCTTTCGCCGCGCCGTTGACGACGGCTCAGCGGATTAGAATCACGCCCTCCGGCAGGCTTCTGGAGAAGCCGAGAAACATCGACAGCCGCGCCGGGTTGTTCGCCGAGTATATCGGGATTTCCGCAAACCATGACACGGTGTCGACGATCTGGACCGATACGCGCAACGGCAATCAGGACAGCTATTACGCGCGCTTCATGATGCCGTTCGAGCGGCCGCGACTTTACCTGCCGGAGAACGGCGCATTGGTCGCCGACAAGACCCCGGCCTTCCGCTGGTCAACCTGCTGGCATGAGACGGCCGATAGTTATCGTCTCGAATTGAGCAGTACCTCCGACTTTGCTACTGTGGGCCACATGTATTCCGGCCGGGTCGACAACAACTATGCGCCCGATTTCCCAATTGGCGAACAGCAGTGGTACTGGCGGGTCAAGGCGTTCCGCATTGATGGCGACTCGACCGATTACTCGGAGACCTTCAGCCTGACAGTCGTTCCCGAGACCCAGTGCGGCGATGCCGATGGCGATCTGCTGGTAAACGTCACCGACGCGGTGTACATCATTCAGTACATCTTCAACGGTGGCGCTGCCCCGGATCCGCTGAGTATCGCCGATGTCAACTGCGATGGCTCGGTGAATATCACTGATGCGGTATATCTGGTGGCTTACATCTTCGCGTCAGGGCCGGTGCCTTGTGCGGACTGTCCTTAAACTGGCGGGTGCTGCACCCAGACATTGGGTTCGACATAGACACCGATGTCATGCTCAACATCGATTTTGACCGGCACCAGCGCGCCCGGCACGATGTACTCTCCGCTCTCAGGAAAGCGCAAACCGGTGCGCTCTTGCCACTGAACTACGGTGCCGGTGATCCGCATCGATTCATGGCAGGGTTTGATAATCTGCGCCCCCTGCTTGACATGTACCCGCAACCAGGGATCGAAGGGCTGACCTGAATCATCCTGCCAGCGAATATAGTTCTCAATCGGCGTCAGCGGATAGTCGCATTTGCGGCTGGGGCGCACCGGCGCAATCATCTCAGCCAGTCCGTGACGACGACCATTCTCTTTCATCACTTGCACCGCATAGGAGCTGATGCCCTTGCCCTTGTAGTCGCCAAACACCACTACTTGTAGCGCGCAGAGCAGATTCGGAGCCGTTCCGCTGTGGAGATCCTCGATCCCCTTTTGCAGCGCCCAGTCCCAGCCATCATCAGGCAACGCCTGTATTTTGCCCGGCCAGGCGAGAGGTATCGAGTTCCCCAACGCAACTGCTTCATCAGTAGAGGGATCAACAAGCACGAATTGGAAATCGGGCAGTTCCGCGTAGCAGTCATCGAGTAAGTTGGCAACGGGGTCATGCAGCATGAATTCCGGCCATTCGAGGTGAATCTTGCTGCGCGCCTGCCGAACCAGACCGGCATCTGCGGCTTGAGTAATTACTCTGTATTGATCTTCATTCATAGTCACGGTGATTACGGCGGTTGAAGCAAATTGGATGCAAAAAGAATGAGGCGGCCAGCGGCGCTGTATGCGCCTGAGCCGTCATTCGCAGTAGTCCTCGTCGAGGCGGTGATACTTGCAAATTGGCTGAATGGCGTCTCTCCACCACTCAGGCAATAAACCCGTATCAAAAACACCGTCGAAGTGATAAGCCTCAACAAGTTCGACTTCTGCCATGCTGCTCCGGAAGTACCAGAAGTCAGCCTCACACTCCGGGAAATAACAGAACTCCTCAAGCAGGTTGCAGAAGAGATAGTTCATTTCAGCGGCACTTCTCCAGAGGTACACGTTGGTCCACCTTCGTGACGCTGCGCCACCGTAAACATTCGAGAGACCCGGCACGCTGCTGTAGATTGCTATCACGCTGTCTGTGTACAGGCGACCTTCAAAGAACAAAGCAGTCCTGCCTAGCGCCCACCACCTTGTGCTGTCAATTGTCCTGACCCGATAGAGCGCGTTGAGCGAATCGAACTCCCTGAAAGTCCCCAGGCGTAGTTGTTGGATAGCTGAATCGCTCATATCAAACTGAATGATGCCTGGCGAGAAGGGGCAGGAAAAGTTTATCTCGCCAACTTCAGTAATGCTATCACTCCAGAGATTTCTGATTTCGTTCAGATCATCATGAACTCGCTGGTAGGTGGACTCCGGTGCCACCAAGGATCCAGTCAGCCAGAGCGCAAGAACTTCTGCTTCCTCGTCTGCTCTGGGCGTCTGATCAAGCATAGAATTGAGATCCGCGAACGGATCCAAATCACCAGGATCGGTCGGTTTGTTCTCTTCACTACATGCCACTGAGAGCAAGAGCAAAGCAGCAAGTATAAGTACAGTCGATTTGATACGGGACATTGGACACCCTCCCATTTGAAAAGCCCTCCAAAACAAAGGTACCCCCTAGAGGTAAGACCGTCAATAAAATTCAAGGGAAGGGCGAATTAAAAAAGGCGGCTTCCGGATTCGAACCGGAGAATAGAGGTTTTGCAGACCTCTGCCTTACCACTTGGCTAAGCCGCCTAAATATAAAAAAGCGGGAAACGGGATTCGAACCCGCGACAGCCACCTTGGCAAGGTGGTGCTCTACCAACTGAGCTATTCCCGCGTCCTTACTATCAGACGCACAGAATATATATCGGCTCAGTTGCGGAAGTCAAACAGTTTTTGGCTAACTCGCCGAACTTCGGCGATCCTCTTTGCCTACTTGATACACCCCGGCGGCGGACCCTGGTTGAAGATGTACTGAATCAGGTAAACGACGTCGGTGATATTGACCGTCTCGTCGCAATTCGTGTCGCCGCGCATCACATCGCAGGGTGGCTGGACCCAGTTGACGGTTACCTGCACTGAGAAGCTCAGCGGATTGGACAGAGCATCGGTGGCAGTGAACCAGAACTGGAAGAAACCGAATTCCTCATAGGTCGGCGTCCATTCGACAGTGATCGGATTCGAGCCGAGCGTGCCCGGCACGTATGGCAGTTGTGCGCCGCTAAGGCTGTTGACTACGCTGTCCAGCACGATTGCCGCCGGTGCGTAGGTCGCCAGCGCCTCCACCTCGAAAATTATCAGGCTGGCGGCATCGCCGACCGGCGGCTCAGGATCAATCACATAGATTTCCGCCGGGCCGGGGACCAGAGTCAGTGTCCCGCCGACATACTGTGGCACAAAAGGACTGCCGTTCTTGGGGGCCAGCATGAATTCGCCGACCGGCAGGACGAAGGCGGAATCGAGCGTCAGATAAGGACCTGGATCTACTGTGTTGAACCAAACTTTGCCCAGCAAGTAGCGACCAATCGGCAATTCATCGCCATTGCCAAGACCGGCGCCGCCGATCAGCACAGAATCGGGGTTAATGCCATCGGAATAGCCCTCAACATAAATCAGACCGGTCAGACTCAGGAAGTTGCCCTCCATGAAGATGGTCGCAAAAGTACCCACCGAGTCGAGATGAATCTCATAGCCGTCAAAGCCGTACTCCATCCCTATCTGAACGCCGGTGAGGTTGGCGTCGGAGGTAATGTAGACCGGAACACAGACCTGATCGTTGGGGTACAGCCAAGCCTGGTGGTTTAGACCAAGGCTGACGGTGTCCCTGATGCCGTTATCCTGCGCAGACGTGGGCCCGCAGAGCAGACCAAGCAGCAGAACAGATGCCAGCAGCACTCGCGTTGTCATTTCTCCTCCTCTTCTGAAATAATGCCACGCATGAGCCTCAAGAGAGACTTCTCTCGACTAACCAGCAGAATGCCTATGTCTTAAGGGCGCTAAAACTTGTTCGCTGTCAGTAGATTAGAGAAAATGGAAGATTTTGTCAAGTAGA
>JBDRQZ010000003.1:0-3272 GCA_043826025.1 bacterium
AGGTCTTTGACAGAGAGATTGAAGTAAACTCGCCACACCTGCCAGACCTCATCGCCGACCAGTTCCTGGCGGTCGAAAATCGGCACCCAGGTGTCAAGTCGAATCTCATCGAATAGCAGAAACATCCGGCGGGTACGCTCGAGGTCGCCGGAGGGACCATCCCGCGAGACCTCTACCTGTTCGATCTGCCCGGTGCGATCCTGATCGATGTAGCGGAAGATAAAGTCTACATCGAGACAATTCTCGTAGGCGTCGATATCGCGATGTTCGTAAGCATACTTGAAATTCGCCAATACCGAATCGGGCACAGTCTGTAGAGTGAGTGGCACCAGTTGCGACGGCCCCACGACCGCCGGGGTAAAAGGATTGCGGCAGGCCAGGAGGAGCAGGAGAACTCCCGCGAATGCAAGACAGGCGACTATTGCAGCAAACCGTTTCATCATTGACTACCGATAGCTATTCTTCAGATCGGCCCAGGAGGGTGATCTTGTATCCAGGTGCAGATCTTCCCAGCGCGCGATCGACCAGAAGTTGAACGCCGCCTCCACCAGATCGAATTGCGCCACACCTTCGTAGCTCTCAAGCACTTGACCGGCACTGTCGGCTACTGTCACCAGGTAACTGCGAATCATCATCGCCGTCGAGTCCAGTAGCACATCTTGTTGATCCACCTGCTCAAAGAACTCCACCGAGAGCTGTTTAACCGCATCACTACCGCGAAAATCGGCGAAGAGGTTCCCTGTAAGATTGATCTCCACCGCATGATTCCAACTGGTGTCGACCAGTGAGCCCTCTACAAAGTCAAAAACAAAGATGAAGTTGCTGTCAAGACACTCGATGTAGTTCCCGATCACCATCTCCTCGTAAGCCAGCCTGAGATTCTCCAGCACGATTTCCGGGCTGGTTGGTGGCACAAAGGTGCCGGCTTCTTCGGAGGGTGGCTCACTGTCGCGCGCGGAAAAGGGGTTCTTCGCGCAGGAGAGCATCAGCACGCAGACCAATATCAGCACTAATAGTCTTCTCATAGCAACTTCTTCAGAGTAATGGTAAAGGTGTCATAATCCTGATGGCGCTGATTCTGGTACTCCTGAATGCGGCGTTCGAGACGACAATCGATGTAAGAGTTGCCCGACAGAGTCCACTGCAGTTCAAAACCGACCAGCTTCCGCACGAATTCCTCGGTCTGTTCGCGACGACCCAGCACGAGGTCTTCCGCGAAAACGTGATCGTAGGAGCGCTGCACTTCATAGACGGCATAAGGGCGGAAATTCAGGTGCCGATTCGGGTGATAGGCCACCGCGATTTTCGGCCGGTGTGTGCGTCGATCCCAGCTCACCTGCTGTTGCCACTGGTCGGTGAAACGAATCGGACCAAAATCCTCATAGCGATAGCTGTACTCCAACTCAAAATCAGTCGCCTCGGAGCCGGAAAGCGTCAGCCGGTTGAGCAGGTTGGCCCGCCGATAGAGCGTATTGCGACCGGCGAAGCTGCTTTTTTCATAGTCGTAGTAGATATAGTTGGCGTGCATCTTGTAGTACTGCTCCAGTCTCACCCCATGAAAGGGTCGCCAGTCGAGACTGGGGCTGAGCAGGAAGACATTATTGTGGTTGTTGTTCGCCGAGAGCGAGCCGGAAACATAGATCGTGTGGAAACCGCGATAGCTACCATCGATCGCCCCCTTGAGGTAGGGCGTGAACCGATGAGCGATTCGTACCGAGAGAATCTCCAGAGTGCGATCGCGGTCGGAGAATATTGCCGACTTGCCGGAGGTGAAGTAGCTGGTCACGCCGATCTGCCCGCTGACCGCCAGCGTGTCGCGTTCCTCCAGGGCAATGGTCGCCGCCGCTGACCAGCGGCCCGTTTCCGAGCGCTGGTTCACATTTTCAGCGCCAAAATCATCCTTGGTGCGGTCGAAGAGATACTCAGTTTCCAGGAGCAGCCAGTCGCTAATTCGGCGGCTGAACCTGAATTCATAGTCAAAGAGCAATCGCAGGTTGTCATTCTGGGTGATGACATCATCGTCGATGCTCTCATAGTCATACTTGTAGCTTGAGAGTCGATAGGAACTGCGCGCCTGCAAATAGAGGTCAATTGGCAACTTGCGTCGCAAGTCGAGATCGAACTGTCGCAGCTCACTCCTTTGACGTGCGACCTGCTCGAAGTTTCGACTCGAAGGGAAGAACTTCTGCTCGGCAAAACTTTGCGACGCGTACAGGTTGGTGGTGTCGGCACCGGTGAATGAGCGGGTCAGCTCATAGCCAAAGCCTACGCTCTTGTGAGGTGTGCGCTCCACCGCCTGCACTTCGGTGGTCACTGTCACCCTGCCAAAACTGTAATCGCGGCGTGGCAGCAACTCCAACAGCATCTCCTGCCCGACACCGCTCTGGGTATCTTTCTCACTCGGTGCCTCTCGCAACTCCCAGCCCGGCCCCAGCCTCTCGGTCACGCGCAACCAGCGCCAATCAAATTCCGCCAGTAGCCGCGCACCATTGCCGATGAAGCGTCGTGTCTCCAGCCGCTCAAAATCCTGCAGAAATTCAAGTCCGAGCTTCACTTTGCTACTTAGACGTCGGGTAATCAGCCCGCGAGTACGTGACTGTTTTTGCCAGCGATCAGTGCCTGCGCCAAACACCGAACCCTTAATCAGCGTGGCTTGTGAGTGGTTGAGCAGTTCGACACTGTTCCGGGAATCGAAGTTGTGTCGCCAGAGCAGGGTGTCGGTCCAGGCGTAGGTCTGGTTGTCGAGGGCGAAATCGAGGCTCAGGTAGAGAGCGGCGGCAGATTGCGAAACCATCGCAATCGCCGCGACCAACAGAACTAACCAGATCCTCGATCCAGACATGCCAGCCTTCGCATTAGTAGGGCAAATTCAGCCACGGCAAGCTGTTCCGGACGTTGGCTGGGAGCAATCCCCGCTCCCGCCAGCAACTCACCTGCAGCCTCCGCGGTCAATTCATATTCTGCCTTTAAGATATTAAGCAATTGCTTACGCCGCCACCGGAAAGCGGCGCGCAGCAAACGCTGCAGCTCCGGTAACTCATCCATCTCGATGAAATAATCCGGCAGTCGCCTGAGTTTCACCACCGTCGAGGAAACCTGCGGCGGCGGGAAGAAGGACCCCGGTCGCAAGTCGAAAGCGCGCTCGGTCAGGTAACTGCTCTGCAACAGCACCGAGAGCGAGCCAAACTGCTTGCTGCCGGGAACGGCGCAGAGACGCTGCCCCATCTCCTTCTGTACTGTGAGAACCGCTGACGGAAAGATCTCGCGATGTC
>JBDRQZ010000004.1:0-2545 GCA_043826025.1 bacterium
CGATTTGCCCACCTCCTGCACCGCCATGGTCAGGATGCCGTTTTCCTTATCGAGATGGCCGATTGACATCGGAATGCGCTCCGAATGATCATAGCTGCGCAGAATGACGAACTGCCCGGCTTTGGCTTTGCGCACCAGCTCCGGTGTGAAGACCTTGTACTTCGTGATCTTCTCGCAGAGCAGCTTTTTCTCTACAACTTCATTCAGCTCCAATTAAGCTTCCTCCTGCTCCCGGAGTCGGTACTCCACAAATCTCACTTGCTGCGCGACACAATGTCAACGGTGTCGACCGCGATGACCAATTCCTCATTGGTCGGTACCACCGCGACAGCAACTTGCGAATCCTTGGCGCTGACAATCGACTCTTTGCCGATCGCCGCGTTGTTGCGACGCTTGTCCAGTTTCACCCCAAGGAATTCCAAGCCGTTGGTCACTTCCTCGCGTACCAGCGGGGCATTCTCACCGACACCGCCGGTGAACGCGATTGCATCGAGACCGCCCATCGCCGCCGCGTAAGCGCCAATATACTTCTTTATGCGATAACAATAGACCTGAAATGCAAGCTTGGCCGAGTAAGCGCCGTTCCCCATCTCCTCGATGATCTCCCGCATGTCCGAGGACATCCCGGAAATGCCAATCAACCCGGAGTGTTTGTTGAGCAGGGTATTCGCCTCATGCAGCGACAACTCCTCGCGGCCCATGATATGCAGAATGACCGCCGGGTCGAGATCGCCGCTGCGGGTGCCCATCACCAAACCTTCCAGAGGAGTGAAGCCCATCGAAGTGTCCACCGAAGTACCCTGCTTGATCGCCGCCACGCTCGCGCCATTGCCGAGATGGCAGGTGATGACGTTCATCTCCCGCAGGCCGCGCTCCACCATCTCCGCCAGCCGGCGAGAGACGTAGGCGTGACTCATACCGTGGAAGCCGTAGCGACGGATTTTGTACTTGCGGTAGAGCTGGTAAGGCAGCCCATAGATAAAAGCATAGTCCGGCATCTGGTGATGGAAGGCGGTGTCGAAAACCGCGACGTTCGGCACACCTGAGAGAATGCTCTGGGCGGCCTGCACGCCGCGCAGATTGTGCGGATTGTGCAAAGGCGCCAGTTCGATCAGCTTGCGCAGCTCCTGCATAATCGGCGGTGTGATCAGACAGCTCTCGGTAAAATTCTCGCCGCCATGCACAACTCGGTGACCGATCGCGTCGATCTCCGACTTGTCCTTGATCACACCATGATTCGGCGACATCAGCATCGTCACCACATACTCGATCGCCATAATGTGATCGAGAATCTCGCCCGAGATCGTCACTTCATCGCCATCGGCGCGCTGCTGCTGGACCACTGCACCCGACATCCCAATGCGCGAAACCATCCCCTTGGCCAACCACTGGTGGTTGTTCATGTCGATCAACTGGTACTTGACCGAGGAACTGCCGCAATTAAGAACGAGAACTTTCACGATCCACCTCTTTGATGCGGTTACCCTCGCCATCGTAGCGGAAGAAGCCACGACCGGTCTTCACCCCCAACTGACCGCCACGCACCATTTTGCGCAAGAGCGGGCAGGGATTGTATTTGTGCTCGGAAAGCTCGTTGAGCAGGTTATCCATCCAGCTCATCACCTCGTCGAGCCCCATCATATCGGCCAGCGCCAACGGCCCCATATTGAAGCCGAATCCCAGCTTCATCGCTTCATCGATTTCGTCAGCAGTGCTGATTCCTTCCATCAGCACATGCATCGCTTCATTCAGGAAAGGCACGATAATGCGGGTCGTGACATAGCCGGGGTACTCATGCACCGAGACCGGCGTCTTGTCCAGCTTGACGGCCAGGTCGCGCGCCAGGTTGTAAGTCTCATCCGAAGTCTTCAGGCCGCGCACGATCTCCACCAGAGGCACCTTATGCACCGGGTTGAGAAAGTGCATGCCGATCACCTTGTCAGGCCGCTTGGTGTAGGTCGCCATCTCGGAAATCGACAAAGTCGAGGTGTTGGAGACAATGATGGTCTCCGGCGGACAGAGTTCTTCCAGCTTGCTGAAGACTTCCTTCTTGACCTTCAGGTCTTCCGGCAAGGCCTCGATCACCATGCTGGCTTTCTTGACATTGTTGATGTCGATACTGGTCTTGATGCGAGCCAGGATCGCCTTCTTTTCCGCCAGGGTGATGCCCCACTTCTCGATCTCCCGGTCGAGCGACTCGGAGAGCAGATGCATCGAGTGTTCGAGGATCTCTTCGGTGAGGTCGATCAGGATAACATCGGTGCCGGTGGCGGCGACGGTGCGGGAGATACCCTGCCCCATCGTGCCGGCGCCGATAATCACGATTCGTTCTATCGCCATGATGGCTAACTCCAAGCGTTAACGCTGATTCCAGCCGGGCGACACCTTGCCGTCCGCGACCCGCCCAGTATAGGTAGCGAGTCTGAGGCGAGCAAGCGGAAAAGGCCGGAATATGTGAACTTTTTCGCAAAGTCAGACGGCGTTGCCGGCCCTCCCGAGTTCTACTTCACAACCTACCAAGGCAAACCGTGCTCAGACTAAATTC
>JBDRQZ010000005.1:0-3024 GCA_043826025.1 bacterium
GCTGCTCTTTGTCGGCGCCAACCAGATGATCAAACTGGCCGCCAAAAACCTCGCCGATCTCGACCATGGCGGCATGGTGTTCGCCAACCGCACGCCGGAACGTGCGCAACAGTTGGCCGACCTCTTTGGCGGCCGCAGCGCCGATCTGCGCGATCTGGCGAAGTTGCTACCGCAGGCAGAGATTCTGATCAGTTGCACCAGTTCCGATAAGGCGGTGATTGCCAGGGAAACCTTCGACCACTACCTGCGAGAGAATCCCGGCCGGCCGTTGCTGATTATCGATATGGCGATTCCGCGGGATGTCGAAATAGATGACAGCTATTCTGAATTGCTGGAAGTGCACGATCTCGACAGCATCGGACGCTTTGTCAAAGAGCAGCAGCAGGAACGTCAGGCGGCAATCCCGCAGGCGGAGGAAATCATTGAGCGCAAGCTCGATGAGTTTGTCTACTGGTTCGATCATGTGATCCATGAACCGATCTACAACGGCCTGCAGGATTCATTCGAGGTGGTGCGCAAACAGGAGCTTGATGATTTGCTGCAGCAACTGCCCGAAGAATATCGGCAGGCGGTAGAAGCATCGAGTCGGCGGCTGGTGAACCGCTTGTTGAAACTTAAGGTTCGCTCTTCCACTGAAGAGGAGTAGGGAAAGGTCTGGTCACCATGTCACATTCTTATATGCCGATCAGTGTTGCACTCAAGGGAACTCCCTGCCTGGTGGTGGGTGGCGGCAGAGTGGCGTTGCGCAAGATCGATGCACTGCTCGATTATGATGCCGAGATCACGGTGGTTGCACCTCGGGTCGAGGAGAAGATAAAGTTCTATGCCGAGAAGCAACGCCTCAAACTCGAGCAGCGCGAGTATGTCTCCCCGGAGGCCGCCAACTACCGGCTGGTGATCTCCGCCAGCGACCTTGAGGAGGTCAATCGCGCGGTGTATGACGATACCCGTAGGAGCGGCACCCTGGTCAATGTCGTCGACAACCCGCCCCTCTGCGATTTTATTTTTCCCGCCGTGGTGCGACGCGACTGTCTGACGGCGGCGATCTCCACCGATGGCAAAGCGCCCTTTCTTGCCGGGCATCTGCGGGTGGTGCTGGAAAACATTTTTCCCGAACACTGGAATCGCTTAGCCAAACTGGCGGGACAATTCCGCACCAGAGTCCTGAAACACTGGCCCGATGATCAGAACAAGCGTAACGACAGTTTCGCGGCTTTTCTCAATGCCGACTGGAAAGCGATGTTTGCCGACCTCGAGGAAGATGAAATCGAAGCCAGGCTGCAGCAAATGATCAAGAATCCTCCTTTTCCGACAATTGATGAGGATGACAAAGAGGAATAGATGAGTTCCGCCACTCTCAGGCTGGGCACCCGAGGCAGCAGGCTGGCCTTGGCTCAGGCGCATGAAGTGGCCGGACTATTGAGACGGCAGCATCCAGATCTTGCAGTAGAATTCATCACAATCAAGACTAGCGGCGACCGCGATCAGGCCTCATCGCTGTCAAACATGAGTTCGGTCGGGGTATTTACCAAAACAATTGAGACCGCTTTGCGGGCAGGCGAAATCGACATCGCCGTGCACAGCGCCAAAGACTTGCCATCGACCATGACCGAGGGCCTGATCCTGGGGGCGGTGCCGGTGCGCGCCGCCTGTGAGGACGTGCTGATCTCCAACTCTGGCCACACAATCGATTCTCTGCCCGACAGCGCAGTAGTCGGCACCGGCTCCCCGCGACGGCGGGCGCTGCTGCTGAACCGCAGACCCGATCTGCGGATCAAAGGAATTCGCGGCAATCTCGACACGCGGCTGGCCAAACTCGACTCCGGCGAGTATGACGCTCTGGTGCTGGCCAAAGCTGGATTGCAGCGGCTGGGACTTGAGGCGGAGAATTACCTTTCGCTGCCTCCCGACAATTTCGTCCCGGCGGCGGGGCAGGGATTTCTGGCGATTCAAGCCAGAGAGGTTGATATTGAAACACAGCAGCTTCTCAGTACAATCGATAATCGAGAGGCGCATCGCTGCCTGGAGGCTGAGCGGTTGCTGATGGCGGCACTGGGCGCGGGCTGCGCGGCAGCGGTAGGTGTCTGGGCGCGAATCGAAGGCGATTTGCTGCAGCTCAATGCCGTGGTTCTCGATCTCGTCGGGAAGCGCCGAGTCGAGGCCGCTGCGAGTCTTGCGGCCAAAGACCGGATTCCCGAATTGGCTGAGCAGGTCGCTTCTGACTTGCGCGCACAGGGGGCAATGGAGTTAATTGCTGGAGATGAATAAGAAACCGGGCCAAGTTTATCTGATCGGCGCGGGTCCGGGACACCCGGAGCTAATCACGGTGCGTGGCCAGCGGCTGCTGCAGCACTGCGACGCGGTGGTCTATGACTACCTGCTGCCGGATGAGTTGATTGTGCTGCTGCCGGAGCACGTGGAGAAACACTATGTCGGCAAGCGCGCCGGCAAGCACATGATCCCGCAGGATGAGATCAACGCTCTGCTGGTTAATCTGGCGCAACAGGGCAAGAATGTCGCGCGACTCAAAGGCGGCGATCCTTTCATCTTTGGTTGCGGCAGCATCGAGGGAGCCTATCTGCGGGAGCATGGAATCGCTTTCGAGATTGTGCCGGGAATCACTTCGGGAATTGCCGGACCTGCCTTTGTCGGTATTCCCGCAACCGACCGACATGCCTCATCGTTTTTGATCCTGGCAACCGGCCATGACGCCAAAGATAAAGAGAAGAGCAGTGTCGACTGGAAACTCCTGGGGCAGGCGAGTGCCGGAACGCTGGTGCTCTATATGGGTGTCAAGAATATCGCTGACAATGTTGCGAGTTTGATAGAGGGCGGGATGCCGGGCGACACGCCCGCGGCAATAGTCCAGCGCGGCACTTTTGCCAGTCAAAAGTACTGGCGGGGCACACTCGCAACGTTGCCAAAGCTCGTGGAAGAACATCAAATCGAGCCACCGGTGCTGTTCGTGATCGGCAAAGTCGTTGACCTGCAGCCGGAGCTGGAGTGGTTTAAAGAGTTACCGCT
>JBDRQZ010000006.1:0-3134 GCA_043826025.1 bacterium
GCCAGTCAAGCGTTCTCCCATCTGAACTACGGCCCCATTGGGGAAGGCAATATACAATGCCACTAATTGGTGTCAACCGAAACTTTGTGGCCGGTAGAGGCGAGCAGCTTCTTTGCCTGCCGCTTTTCCTCTTCGCCAAAGCGGCCGCCGGAGATCATGCGGCCCAGCTCGACCAGCCGCTGCTGGTCGTCGAGCTTCTCGAGATACGATTCGCTGCGCCCATCGCGCTGTTTTTTCGCGGCGCGATAATGGTGATCGGCGTATGCCGCGATCTGCTGCAGGTGCGTAATCGCGATCACCTGATGGTCCTGCGCCAGTTGCCTGAGATGCTTGCCGACGAGGGTCGCAGTAGAACCGCCGATGCCGGCATCGACTTCATCGAAAAGCAGCAGGTCAACCTGATCGCCGCCGGCGATCAGTGACTTCAACGCCAGCATCACGCGGCTGATTTCGCCCCCGGAGGCGATCCTGGCCAGCGGCTTAACCGGTTCGCCGGGATTGGCGGAGAAGAGAAACTGTGCCTGCTTCAATCCCAAAGTGGAAAGCTGATATTGACGTTCGGCCGCGCTCACCAGCTCCCCGCCTTCGCCGTCCAGGAATTCAACCTCGAAGCCGGCATCGGGCATCCCGAGTTCTGCCAACAGCTTCTTGATTCGGCGGGCCAGTTTCGCTGCGCCCTGCTCTCGCTCGCGCTGCAGCGCGATGGCGGCTTCGATCAACTCAGCCGCTTGTGCCTGAACTCGCTGCTGCAACTGGCTTAGCTCTTCGTTCGCCTGCTCTCCGGCACTTAGTGCCTCCCTGATCTGGGCATGGTACTGCTCCAGAGATTGCAGCGAGCCGCCATACTTGCGCTTGAGCTCGTAGATCAGGCTCAACCGGTCAGCGACTTCTTCGAGACGCGCCGGGTCCTCTTCGAGTCTGCTTGCTTCTTCAGCGAGCGCCCGATTGAGTTCCGACAGGGTGATTTGAGCGCTTTCGAGATCGTTGCGCAATTGCTCGGCAGGCTTGAAAGATGAAGCGACACCGCGCAGTTCACGCTCGATCTCAGCCAGACCGGCCAGCGCGCCGGTCTCCGTTTCGAGTCGTTCACAGGACTCAAACAAAGCCCGCTTGATGCGCGCGACATTCTCGAGCTGTCGCTGCTCAGTCTCCAGCGCGTCCTCCTCGTCAGGCTTGACTGCGGCAGACTCGATCTCAGCGAGTTGATAGCTGTACAACTCGCGGCGCTCCTGCGCTGCGGCGATTTCCTTCTCCAGCGTGGAGATTCTGGAGCGAGTGCCGCAGTATTGCTCGAACAGTCGGCGATATTGCATTTCCAGCGAGCTGCAACCGGCAAAGCGATCCAGAAACCAGAGATGTCGCGACGGGTCGAGTAACCACTGGTGCTGATGCTGGCCATGCAGATCGCACAGCCTCTGGCCAAGCTCGCGCAGGAGCGTCAGATTGACGCGCTGATCGTTCACCAGGCAACGGCTCTTGCCGTCGGAACCAATCTCTCTCGCCAGTATCAGCCGCTCCGCCTCAAACTCCAGACCCTCCGCCTCGATCGATTCCTGCAAGCGAGAGAGGTCACCACTGAATTGAGCTTCGATCAGGGCTCGCTTGCAACCGCTACGAACCAGATCGCTGCTGGCTCGTTCACCGATCAGCAGGGTAAAAGCGCCGAGCAACAGCGATTTGCCGGCACCGGTTTCCCCGGTGACTACGGTGAACCCACTCGCGAACTCCACCTCGATTTCCGCCACGATGGCGAAGTCCTTGATTCGCAGTTTCTCAAGAAGTATCATCGCTTTTCACAATCTACGCGACGAGATCAGTGCAGACAAGAGGTAATGATTGGTCGTTTGCTTAGGTACTGTCAAGCATTCTGTGTAAATTGGTGCTCGGGTACCTCCTGGGGTTGATTTAGGACATAGGCAATGATGCCATAGACGATTCGTTCGATACTGGCGACATTGTTGAAGGAGCGCATGGGTATTATGCGACGGTTGAGTTCTTCGAGGTAGCGCTCGATCAGGTTGTTGGTTTTGAGCCTGGTGCGCCAGGGTTCGGGGAAGTCGAGATAGGTCAGGCAGGACTCGAAGCCTTTTAGCAGATTGCGTACCGCCGCCGGTTCTTTCGCTGACCATTTCTCCCGGAACTGCCGCAACCGTCGACGCGCCTCTTTCTCATGCTCGGCATTGAAGATCGCCAAGGCATCATTGACCAATCGCCGCCGATGGCGCGATTGCTCGCAGTATTTGGCAAGTCCGGTCGCCTGATGAAAGGTACAGCGTTGCCGCCGCACCCGAGGATAATGAGCCTGCAGAGCTTTCAAGAGGCCCGGATTGCCGTCGCTGACAATCACCTCCAGACTCCCGCCCCAGAGACCACGATGCTGGAGATCGGAGACAAACCCCCACCAGCAGGACTCCGACTCCTGCACCGCCACCTGAAAGCTCAACAGCTCCGCCTCACCATCAGCCCTGACTCCCAAAGCCACCAGCAACACCTTCTTCTGATAGCAGGGCCGCCGTACCTTCAGCCAGAGACCATCGAGATAGAGAAAACGATAGTGATCCCGCAAACGCCGGTGATGAAAGCGGCGAACCTCGCCATCCAGCTCCTTAACCAGATTCGAGACCGTCTGAGCGCTCACCTCTGCGCCAAAAGTCGATTTGAATGACAGTCTCGTCTTGCGGGTCGCATGGCCCAACAGAAAAGCCTCCAACAACACCCAGTCCAACTGCCGCTGACGTCGACGGTAGCGCTCAAAGATACCATGCTCATAACCTCCCCGGCGTAAGCGCGGAACCTGCAAACCCTCGATCCAGCCATAGCGGCTCAGCAAATCCCGCTCATAGTGACCATTGCGGTAATTGCGCCGACTACCGCTCCGCTCATAGCGCTCACAACCGACCCGACGACCGACCTCCTCTCCCAAAGCCCGCTCCAAACTCACCTTTACCTGACGCTTAACCTCGCCCTCCAATTGGCGCCAAATTGTGTTGACTCCGCACCAACGATTAAACAAATTGCTCTCCGAGAAATCCATTTCTCGCATCGGGTACCTCCTTCAAAAACCTGCTAAATTGGATGTACCCGATTGCTTTAGCCAAGCAACTCCTATTTTACACAGAAGAAGTTACACTATC
>JBDRQZ010000007.1:0-2140 GCA_043826025.1 bacterium
GATCAGTGCTGCGCCGACGACGAGCTTCCGGCGGAGCGATTTTGGATTCCAGCAGGATCGAGTACTCCTGACGCGGCGCGCTGACCCGCCGCACTTCAAGGTCCTCGTAAGGCAGCAGGTACTGGCCGACATGGAAACCCAACTCGTCGGCGAGCAACTGGCCGCTCACCAGAATCTGCCGGTCGGTGCGAGTGACCTCATTCAACTCGAATTCGGTCATCGCGGTCTCGGTCGCCGACCTCGCGGTGAAACGGCAGAAGTTCTTGCCGAATTCGATCTCAAGCGAAGGCTGCTCTCCCGGCGCCGCTAAGGTCGCGATCAGCCCGCCGCTTGCCAGCAACATTGCCAGGGTTAAACTCAGTAAACGCATAATCTATCCTCTTTAAGCTACACGGTTCGACATCTTAGTATCGCAATCTTTGTGCCGAATCCGAGTCAGCGTCATAAGCTCCTATAAATCATGAGCTTTCGCAAAGTGCACATGCTGCACCCTGTTCCGAATGATGTATCCGCGTCAGTCTCTGATTTTGCAGGCATGTAGAATCTACACCAAACCATGGCTTTTCAGTTTACGCGAGAGGTTGCCGCGATCCAGCCCCAGGCTGCGGGCCAGTTCGGCAACATTACCTTCGTGACGGCGCAATTCTCCCTCCAGAAATGAGCGCTCAAAGTTGCGCAGCGCCTGGGTCAGCAGATTCTTGCTCTGGCCCTCTGCCGCAGTTTCAGTTTCCGACTCGCCCAGCAAGCCGGCGACCTCTGCGGCCGAAATCGTCTCGCCACGCGCCATGATGTAACAGCGCTCGACCATGTTGCGTAACTCGCGGACATTGCCGCGATACTCCCGCCCAGCCAGCAGACCGAGCGCCTCGGCGCTGAAGCTCTTCGAGCCCAGTCCGGTCTCTGCGGCATAACGTGCGCTGAAGTGTTCGATCAGCAGAGGGATGTCAGCGCGTCGTTCCCGCAGTGGTGGCACGACGACGGGGACAACATTCAGGCGATAGAAAAGGTCCTCGCGAAAATTCCCGGTTGCGATCTGCTGCATAAGATTACGATTGGTCGCCGCCAGCAGCCGGACATCGACCTTCTCGACGAGATCGGAACCCAGCGGCTCATTTTCGCCGGTTTCGAGAATGCGCAGTAGCTTGGCCTGAATCGCCGGCGAGAGATCGCCGATTTCGTCGAGGAAGATCGTACCGCCATCGGCGGACTTGAATTTGCCATCGCGGTGACGCGCGGCGCCGGTAAACGCCCCTTTGCGGTAGCCGAACAACTCGGCCTCCGCCAACTCACTCGGTAATGCCGCACAGTTGACTTTGACATAAGGCAAATCAACCCGCTGACTTTGCGAGTAGAGTTGGTACGCCACCAGTTCCTTGCCGACACCATTCTCGCCGGTGATTAACACGGTGCTGGTAGTCGGCGCAATGCGAGTCAGCATCTCGCGCAGATTCTGCATGGCTGCCGATTCGCCGATCAGGCGGTAGCGACTTGAGTCATTCTGGCGGGTCAGCGAGACTTGCTGCGAAAGCGCGAGACGTTCGCTGAGGTTTTTCACCGAGAGCAGCAATCGCGCCGGATCGAGCGGTTTTTCGAGGAAATCATGCGCACCCAGCTTGGTGGCCGCGACGGCGCGTTCGATGGTCGCCTCACCGGTGATCATAATAACCCCGAGCTGCGGGAAGTCGCGACGACAACGCTCCAGGAACGTGAGCCCATCCTCACCGGGGATCGCAATATCAAGCAGCAAGATCGCCTTGCTGTCGGCGGCAATTTCTTCAGTGAAATCGCCGACGGCGGCAAATGCTGAGGCGCTGTAACCCTCGCCGGTCAATAACTCAACCAAAGAGCGCCGGATTGCAGCGTCATCATCAACGATGTAAATCTTGATCGCCATTGCCGTACGGAATCCTGATGGTCACCTCGAAGCCGGGATTAGTGTTGCCGTAGGATAGATTCCATCCATGTGCCTCACAAACCTTTTTTACGATCGCCAGACCAAGGCCAGTACCGCTTTTCTTGGTGGTGATATAGGGCAAGGCCAAATCAATCGCCTCATCCGCGCCGGGACCATCATCGCGGATGGAGAGTGCCAGTTCATTCGCTCCACGCTGGGCACTGATTATAACATGACCGCCATAGG
>JBDRQZ010000008.1:0-2215 GCA_043826025.1 bacterium
CCGGAGTGAATGAATAATGGCAAAAAAGCTTTCGATGTTGGTGGTAGTGGTCGCAATTGCCGGCGTTTGGCTGCTGCTCGGTTCGCACCGGCAGTCGTCGAGTGCGGCTTCGCAGACGGGGGCAGAGGTCGGGCGGGATACGGTGACGCAGGGTCCCGCGGTGGATGGTCCCCGGCTTGAGATTCTCGAGATGACTCACAGTTTTGGGAATGTGTCTCAAAACGCCAGCGTCTCGCACACTTTCAAGGTGCGGAATGCCGGCAACGCGCCCCTGGAATTAATCAAAGCGGCGGCCTCATGAGGCTGCACAGCGGCTGTCCTTTCGAAGGAGCCGATTCCCCCGGGTGGGGAAGGAGAAATTGCGGTCACATTTAAGAGCGGGCGCAAGCGGGGTGAGCAGAAAAAGACTATCACGGTTACCTCCAACGACCCTCAGAATCCTCAGGCGAAGCTCTTTATCGAGGCAAATATCGTCGTACCCTTTGACTTCGATGCCCCGAATCTGAGCTTCGGCAAGGTGAATCTGGGCGAGGCTGCGAGACGGGCGACCTCGGTATCAGCGACCGAGATCGATTTTCTGGATGGTGTCGAGTTGATATCCTCATCCAAGTATATCACCGCCACTATTTCCGACAGCCCCAAATCTACGCCGACGGGCGGTACCGTCCCGGTTGCGATTTCGCTCAGTGCGGAGATGCCGCTGGGTCGGTTCAATGAGTATATCACGGCGAAGTCGTCGGTTGATTCGCTGCCGGAGGCGATGATCAAGATCGCCGGCACGGTTATCGGGCTGGTGGAAGCTTCCCCGTCCTCGGTTCGTTTCCTGATGATGGCAAGCGCCGGCAATTCGATGGTCCCGGAATTCGACCGGGTGCTGATCATCAATCATGACAAGGCGCGGCCGCTCAAGATTCTCAGCTATCAGGACGCTGACGACAGAGTGAAGTTGGAGTTGAGCACGGTAGCAGAGGGTCAGGAATACGAGCTTTTGATCCGGCCCAAGGCTATTGAAAATCTCACTGGTTCGGTCGAGGGGACAATTCGAATCGGTACCGATCACTCCGATACGCCGGAAGTGACCGTGGGCTACACGATTGTGCCGCGAATCTAGGTTAGCCGCCCGCTGCGGTAGCTTACTTTCAAGGTCTAACGATTGATGGCAGCCCCAGCCGAAAAGCAGAAGCACGCCCGTGGTCTCCCGGAAAGCATGCCGGAAGTGAAAGCATTGCGGGCGCTCGGCGATGAGAACCGGCTGCGCGCCGTGTTGGCTTTGCAAAAACGTGAGCTTTGTGTCTGCCAGATAGTCGAGTTGCTGCAATTGGCGCATTCAACCGTTTCCAAGCATATGAGTGTTCTCCGCCAAGCGGGTCTGGTTGAGTCGCGGAAGAGCGGGCGCTGGGTGTATTATCGGTTGCGCGAGGGCGGCTTCTGCGGCTTGTCTGAGTCGGTTCTGAGCGAGATCCTCTCCACAGCCACCAGAGCCGAGCGCGCCACGAAAGACTCCCAACGGCTTGAGGAGATCCTGAGGCTTCACCCGGAGCAGCTTTGCGAAAGGCAGCGCGGGTGCTGAGAGTTCTCTTTCTCTGTACCGGGAATTCCTGCCGCAGCCAAATGGCCGAAGGGTGGACCAGGTATCTGAAGGGAAATCTGATCGAGCCCTACTCCGCCGGCATTGAAACACATGGGCTTAATGCTGACGCCGTCAGAGTGATGGCTGAAGCGGGGGTTGATATTTCGCAACATCACTCCAAACAGCTGGATGAGTTGGCTGGTATAGAATTCGATTATGTAGTCACGGTTTGCGGTCATGCCGATGAACATTGCCCGCGATTTCCCGGCAGGACCAGACGGCTGCATGTCGGCTTTGATGATCCGCCGAAACTGGCACAAGACGCCAGGTCGGAGGAGGAAGCACTCTCCCACTATCGACGGGTGCGGGATGAGATCAAGGCGTTTGTGGAGACATTGCCGGAGAGCTTGGATGTCGAGCAAAGGTAACCCACAGCTTGCTGTGGGCACTTTGAATCATGGGGCTGCATGGAGTAGAAAGGTAGGTCAAGCTCTCTCGGAGCCTGACGCTGAGATCGAAGAACAAGAGAAGAACGGACCCTCGCCTCCGCGAGGGTGACAGCCGTAGGTCCGAACCCCTGCGGTTCGGACTGACGAGTGATACCGTGTTAGATAGAAAGGTAGGTCAAGCTCTCTCGGAGCTTGA
>JBDRQZ010000009.1:0-4825 GCA_043826025.1 bacterium
AAGGAGGATTTAAATGCTCAAAAAACTTTTGGTAGCTATCATAGCTCTGAGCTTCGTTTTTGCTCTCTGTAGTTCAGCGTTTGCTGCCAAGGGAACGGGTCAGGTTAAGAGATTGTACCAGGCGGTACCAAATGCGCCGAAGACGGTCTCTGATGCCCAGTCTGCTCTCCCGGTTCAGCCGCCGACGGGAACAAAGTTCGCGGCCCCTGCCCAGGAATTGACTGGCATGTCTGCCCCAAGCCATAAACCAGCTACTTGTGATTGGTACGATTACACGTGCGGTATCACCTGGTACTGGACAATCCCGGATGCCTACGGCGATGACTTCTTCAATATGCGATTTAGTCCGCCGACGGATAATGTCTGCACCCTGAAGACGTTGGAAATCGTCTTCTACGATGCCGGTGTTTATACCTCCGGCCTGGGTGTAACTCTCAATGTTTGGGATGATGATGGCTTTGGCTTCCCTAACAGCGTCATTTATTCAGTGGTAGTTCCCGAAGCGAGTGTCGTATTCTATCCCTCTGCGGTAGACGTCGACGTTTTCGCTGAAGAACTCATCTTCACTGATGACTATCACTTCGGCTACACCACCAACGATCAGGTTAACGATGTTTATGCCTGTTTGTCGGACGATGGCTCCTGCGGCCAGGTGCGCTCTTCCGAGTTCTATGGTGGCGCCTGGGGCACCATGCTCAACGACTGGGGAACTGACTACAACTTCCTGATGTTCGTTGAAGCCTGCTGTGGCGAAGCCGCGGAACCAGGCCCTGTCGAATGTGAATACCTCGATTACACCTGCGGGATCACCTGGTACTGGACGATCCCGGATGCGTATGGTGACGATTTCTTCAACATGCGCTTCAGCCCGATTTCAGGTGCGATCGAGTGTACTCTGTATACCTTCGAGATGGTATTCTATGACATCGCTACCTCCACGGCTGGTGGTGTCGACATCTACGTTTGGACCGATGCGGCCGGTTATCCCGATGTGGTCGTTCATTCCGAGCACATCGCCGGCGGCGACATAGTCTTCTATCCCAGCCTTCAGTCGGTCGATTTCACCGGCCTTGATCTGGTCTTTACCGGCGATTACCACTGTGGTTATTCGACGACCGACCAGGTTAACGACGTTTTCGCCTGCTTGTCGGACGACGGCTCCTGCGGCCAGATGCGCTCTTCGGAGTACTATGGCGGCGCCTGGGGCTTGATGCTCGACGACTGGGGTTCCGACTACAACTTCTTGATGTTTGCCTGGGAGTGTTGTGTCATGCCTGAGGTGGACAACAACTGCTACAACATCAACTATGCCGGTCCCGGCTTCTACTTCTGGACGATCCCGGATGCGTATGGAGATGACTTCTTCAACATGCGCTTCGAGGGTGGCGACCTTTGTACTCTGCTGACCGTCAACCTGGCCTTCTATCAGCAGGCTTCGGTGGGCGGCCCGGGTGCTGAGGTTTATGTCTGGAATTCGAATGGTATCTTCCCCACTTCGATGGTGACGACCTTCCCGATTAACCCGGTGACTGTCTGGTATCCGGGCTATGAGTCCCTTGATGTGTCAGGCGCCGGCCTTGTCTTTATGGGCACCGACCTGCACATTGGTTACACGCCCATTTACAATGATCCAGGCGATGTCCTGGCGATCACCTCCGATGACGGCTTCAGCGGAACCGGCGTAGGCCAGAGTTCCGAGAAGTGGGCCGGCATTTGGGGTCTGATGGTCGACGACTGGGGCATCGACGTCAACTTCCTGATTAATGCTGACGTTTGCTGCCCGCCGCCGGATTATTGTGCGACTTTCTGTGCCGAAGAGGATCAGTGGCCGACCTTTGCGCATGACTATGCGCGGACGTCGCAGTCGAAGGTTTCAGTTGGCGATCTCTGTGGCCTGACCTGTGCGTGGAGCTTCCTTGGCGACGGCACCACCCCGATCAGCTACTCAACGCCGATTATTGCCGACGACATGGTCTTCGTGGCATTCAGTTCCGAGCTTGTCGCTCTCAACCTTGATGATGGTTCGCTCATCTGGCGCACCAGCACTCATGGCGACTATGTTGGCCTGCTGGCCGGCATGCAGACGTCGCCGACCTACGAGGATGGCTACATTTACTTTGGCGCCGGTTCCTCGAAGGGCTTCATCAAGGCCAATGCTACCAACGGTAACATTGTCTGGTCCAGAAGTCTTCTGGCCAATCCGTTGCCGGGTAGCTCTGGTTCGACCAAGTTCGCCCACAGTGTGATCATCGGCAACGAGATCTACTTCGGCGACGACAATGGTCAGATCTATGCTCTCGACAAGATCAGCGGTGCTGACATTGACTACGCTTCCCTGAACTATGGTGTCTTCAGCTCACCGTCCTATGCCGACGATTACAACATGTTGATCTTCGGCACCTCGGCCTCCTCTTCTGGTGGCGGCGGTGGTGTCTATGGCATCGAGCCCCCGAATGGTGGCACTTTCAACCTGGTGTGGTACTGGGAGAACCCGGCTCAGGGTACAGTTTTCAGCGGTGTGACTTCGGCGCCGTCCTACAAGTGTGATTACTTGTTTGTCGGCACGGCCTATCCGTATGGAAACTACTCGACCTACTCTGGTACTCGCCACGCCCTCGATCCGGCCACCGGCGCGGATCTCTGGGCCAACATCTACCTGATGGGTCAGCATCTCTATGCTCCGCCGGCAGTGATCGGTTGGGTCGGTACTGAGACCACCCGGATCTACTTCGGTCAGCGGATCATCGATGCGGCCGGTAATGCCTACGGCAGTGGTGTTCGTGCCGTCGATATCGACAACAACACCATCTGGTTGAATGGCGCCGGCGATACCTATTCCAACCGGGTTTCGAACCATCCGACGTTGACCTGCGATCCATACGTCATTTATGGAACGCTGAATCTGCTCACCCAGGGTGGTAAGCTCTTTATCACCAATTGGGATGATGGTTCCCTGGTTGCCAGCTACGACTTTAGCGGGTATGTGCTCGCTTCGGCTGTGGCTCGCCACACTGTCAATGGTCTGCCCTACATCGTCACTCTGGTGCGCCACACCAATTACCTGGCCGGTCCGGGTGGTGTGTTCGCGTTTACTGACGATGGCATTCCGAAACCGAAGATGGTCGTGCCGGAGCTGTTCGTGGATCTGGGCACCGTGACCGGTGATGAGCAAGTCAGTGACCCTGACGCTGTCACCAACGCCGGTTGCGCGAGTCTGTCCGGTACCGCCGTGATCAGCACCAGCGATCCAGTCTTCACTCGTCGTCCGACGACTGCTCATCCGCAGTTGATTCGTGCCGCTGAGCTTGCCGCGGATCAAGTTATCGATTATCGTATCGATGACTTCGCTCTGAATGTGCGCAAGTCAAGCGTCCACGGTGTCTCGTTGAACGAGGACGTGGTTAAGCCGACTGCCGCGCGTTCGAGTTCGCTGGCTTCGAGCTGGGCTGCCTTTGCTAATGGCACTGAGAACTTTGCCCTGGCACAGGGTGCTGGACATCAGTTTGACTTCGACTTGACGGCTGCCAACATGTACAAGTTGCTGCCGAGCACTTTCTACGTCGAGGTCATGTCTAATGATCCTTGTTATTTCCCCGAAGATCCGTCTGCCGATCCGCAGGAGGTAATTACCTATCAGGCGACTTATGGGTATTGCCAGAAGGAAACCGGCACGATGAACTTCGGTACCGATGGTGAAGAGTACTATACCAACTTCTTAGACTTCGGTGACGCCAACGTGAGCAACGGCTTCTCGTTGCACGGCGCCAGCGGGGCTCTGTTTGATGGTACGAACTTCTTCATGACTTCGATGGACGACTGCGCCTGGACACCGGCTTCCGGTGGCAGCGGTCAGGCTCCGGAAGGCTTCACCTACTTCTACCCGTTCTTCATTGACGGCGTAGCGGATTGTGGTGGCTGCACGTTCGGTCAGCCGCTGACTCAGGTCGAGTACACGGATGATGGTGGTTATACTTACCAGAATCCGGTCGGCGATCTCTGTGACTTTGCCGCGATCGACTCGCTGCAGGGTAACAGTTCAACGCTGTGGCCGACTGAGCATCAGGCTGGTCCTTCGATCGGTATTAACGTTCACTACCGTGAGGTTGGTACGTACAGTGTCGCCGCCTTCCCGCAGTTTGATAACTTCAAGCTTGTGGTGTTCGACATCATGAACCGCAACGCAACCCCGATTACTGGTCTTTACTACGGTAATCTCAGTGACTGGGATGTTGAGGCTTATGCGACGAACAAGGTCGATGGTGACGCTGTAAATGGTTTCGTCTATGTCTGGGATACGGCTGGCACTGACTACTACGGTCAGATTGGTCTGCCGCGTGCCGGTGGTTATTGGCCGGATCTGACTCCGACCGATGGATATTACAACAGTAAGTCCATTCATAACCCGACCGATACCTATACCGACGCCACGTTGGATGAGCTGTTCAACTGGGTGAACGACTGTCCCGAAAACACGCATTGCTACGGCTCCGGCGCCGCTCCGGCCGATCCTCCGGATGATCACTCAAGTCTGATCACCTTCGGCAAGAGCGACATTGGTGCCTACGGCGCTGTGTCCTTCGGTATGGCCGTCTTCGGTCTGGAAGCTCCCGCTTCGCCGCTTGCTGACATGAACGACCTCAGCGTATTTGTGAACAAGTATGCTGGCTTTGGTCGTGGCGATGTCAACAACGACGGTGTCTTCGATCTGCAGGATCTGGTTTACCTGTCCAACTACGTTGCTGACATGGTCAACAACCCTGGACCGGTGCCGTTCAAGCATCTCGGTGACGTCAATGCTGACGGTGCGGTAGATCTGCTCGATGTC
>JBDRQZ010000010.1:0-5551 GCA_043826025.1 bacterium
CCCTGATAGGAAAGCTCGCTCGAAGCGGATTCAAATGAGGGACCGGTGCCGGTCACCGCCATCGCCGCCGCCCCGGCGCGTTTGATTTGATCGTAGACGATACCTTCATCCTGACGCACAACGATCTGCTTAACCAGATTCTCCAGTTGGCGGACATTACCGGGCCAATGGAAATCGACTACTGCTTGCATGCACTCGGGTGATAACTCATGGTAGGCACGCTTGTACATCCGGTTGTACTTTTCCAGGAAGTAGTTGACGAGCAGCGGCACATCGGTCGTCCGCTCACGCAATGGTGGCAATGGCACGGTTATCTCGTTGAGCCGATAGAAGAGGTCGTCACGGAAATTGCGCTCGCGGATCTCCTTTTCCAGATCGCGGTTGGTCGCGCAGACAAAGCGGACATCAACCTTGATTGTGCTGATTCCGCCGACCCTCACAAACTCCTGCTGCTCCAAAACTTGCAGGAGCTTGGCCTGCAAATCGAAGGACATGTCGCCGATTTCATCAAGGAAGATCGTACCCTTGTTAGCGGTCTCAAAGCGACCCGGTTTGGTCTTGTGCGCGCCGGTAAAGGCGCCTTTCTCATAGCCGAAAAGTTCAGCCTCAAGTAACTCGCGCGGAATCGCCGCGCAATTGACCTTGATGAAGGGGTTGTCCTTGCGAGCGGAGAGCGCATGGAGCATGCGCGCGACAATCTCCTTACCGGTACCCGATTCACCGCGAATCAGAACCGAGAGTTCGCTATCGGCAACCTGTTCGATCAGGTTTTTGATCTCGGTGATCTTAATGGAGTCCCCGATGAAATTGCCCCAGTTCTGAGTGGCCGCCAACTCGCTCTTGAGTGTGTCGACCTCCTGCTCCAGCCGCTGGCGTCTGAGCACATTCTCCAGATGGATGCCGACTTCGCGGACATCAAAGGGCTTCGAGATAAACTCGGCGGCGCCGAGTCGGATCGCCTCGACCACATTCTGAGTCATGCCATGCCCGGAGAGCATGATAATATCGGAGGGCAAATCGGATTTCTTCAACCGCTCCAGCACCTGCAGGCCATCCATACCCGGCATCTTGATATCGAGCAGGATCAGCGCCGGTTTCTCTTTGGATGCGACCTGAATTCCCTCGCTGCCATCCCCGGCGGTGATGATATCATAGTTGTCCTCAAGACCCTCCCGCAGAATCCAGGAAACCTTGGGGTCATCGTCGATTACTAGCAGTTTTGTCTTCGTATCACTCATGTTTCTCACCCTATTCTACACTAATTGTCGGCGACAATGGCCGAAAGTTCAGCAATCTCCTGCCTTTTTTTTGCAACCCATTGCAGCAGTGCAGAGTCTTTCAGGATAATTAAGTGATTATTAGACTGAATGTTATCAGGCTGAGGGCAGCCAAATCTTGAAAGTGGTACCTTTGCCGACTTTGCTATCGAGACTGATTCGGCCATTGTGGGCCATAATGATCCGTTCACAGATTGCCAGCCCGAGTCCGGTGCCGCTATCCTTGGTGGTGAAGTAGCGATCAAAAACACGGGACTGGGCTTCCGGTTCAATTCCCTGACCGGTATCTGTGATTTCCAGCCGGACCAACTGCCGATGGAGATCGGGCAGTTCATCTTTGGCGGCGGAGATCGTCAGTTTGCCGCCTCTGGGCATTGCGTCGATGGCATTGAGGATCAGGTTCAGCAGCACTTCAACCATTTCATTTTCATTGATTAGCACCGGCGGCAGGCTGTCGTCAAAAGCGAGTTTGAACTCGATGTGGTGTTTCTGCAGATCATTCTCAACCAGCCGCTTAACCCGAGCGATCAAATCGGGAATCCGTTTCTGATCGAGGTGGTATTTCTTCGGGTTGGAGAAATCGACCAGCTCCTTGACCAGTTCATTGAGACGCCCTAACTCCTGCTCGGCAGTCTCAAAGAAGTCATTGCCCTTGGCAATTTCGGGCCAACGCTGCTGCATGATCTGCAGCGAGCCGCGAATGTTGGTCAGCGGTTTCTTGAGATCATGCGAAATCTCCGACATCATTTTGCCCATCGCCAGAAGCCGGGTGGCATTGAGAATCGCCCGCTGCCGCTCATAGATTGAGGTCGCTTGTGAGGTCACAATCGAGGCGATATGCTCATCATTGTTGCTGATCGCGTTGGTTCGGCTCGAACCGAGACAGAACACCCCATGCAGGGCGCCCTTGGTGATAATCGGCACCGAGGTCAGAGTCCCGATCCGACCTTCGAAATGTGGGATCGTCTCGATCTCTTTCTTGATCCGTTCGACCCGCAGATTGGCTGAATGAATCGTCTTGTCGGGCATCGCGATTTCGCGGCCGATGAGTTCATGAGCCTCCTCCCGACCATCCCCCTGCCACTCGGTGAAGGAGAGCGCTTCGGAGCGCTCCGACCAACTGAACCAGACAGCGAAGTCGATATCGATAATCTGTTCCAGTGACTCGTAGATCAGCTCAGTCATCTCGCGTGAGCTGTCGATGTTGGCCAGACCCGAGGCGATATGATAGAGCACCGCGAATTCCCGCATGCGCTGATTAACCTGCTCGTAATTCTCGGCATCGTCGATTGCCAGTGCCGCCTGCGCCGCAAAAGTCGTCAACAGCCGCAGATCGCGTTCATCAAAACTCTCGCCCTCAATCGGATCGGAGAGATTGATTACCCCCAGCACCCGATCTTTGATTTTCAGTGGCGCGCAGAGCAGCGAAGCCGTCTTATAGCCGGCCTTGACAAAACGTGCGAAGCGAGGGTCGCTTTTGATGTCGGTAATCAGCAGCGGCTCCCCGTTTTCGGCAACGTAACCGGCAATTGAATTGCCCAGTTTGAGACGGGTCTCGCGTTTGATTTCCTCGCTGAGACCGACCGCCGCGCTGACCGAAAGCTCCCGTCGTTCATGATCGAGCAACATCACCGAACCAACCGAAGCGTGGGTCACCTGCAGCGCCAGTTCGATGATCCGGGTCAGCAGTTGCTGCAGGTCATCCGTGGCCGAAAGGACCAGGCCGGCCTCGTAGAGAGCGTGCAATTCCGCCACCCGCCGTGAGAGCTGCTCATTTTTGTCCTGCAGTTCCTCCAGCAATTGTTGCCGGGCTCGTTGCAGCTCCTGCTTTTCCAGAGCCCGCTGCACCGCCAATCGCAATTGGGCGAACTCGATCGGTTTCATGATGTAGTCGTAAGCGCCGACATTGACCGCGGCCACCGCCGATTCAAGCGAGGCGTAGCCGGTCATCAGGATGACCATCGCCTCCGGATTGTCGGCGCGCAACCGCTCCAATAGACCGATACCATCCAGCCCGGGCATCTTGATGTCGGTAATCACCAGATCAGGGGGCGCTTCCTGATAGCGGAGCAACGCTTCCTGGCCATCCGAGGCGGTAGCTACCTGATAACCCTCGTTAGCCAGAAGTGAGGAGAGCGAACGGCACATCCGCTCCTCATCGTCGACCACCAGAATTCTGGCGTGGGCGCTGTCGCTCATGCGCTCTCCTTGATCGGCAACTCGATAATGAACCGCGCGCCGCCGTCCGGGGCATTTTCCGCGTGGATCTCACCACCATGAGACCTGACAATACCGGAACAGACACTTAGCCCCAGTCCGGTACCTTTGTCCTCTTCTTTGGAGGTGAAGAAGGGCTCGAAAATCTTTTCGAGGTAGTCAGCCGGGATGCCAGGGCCAGTATCGGTGAAGCTGAGTGCGACTTTGTCCCCGTTCACCGCTCCGCCGATAATCACTTCACCACCCGCGGGCATAAAATCACAGGCGTTGAGCAGCAGATTGAGAAAAACCTGCTTGAGCTGCTCGGCCGAGCCGAGAATCTGCGGCAGTCTGTCGGGCAACCGCTTTTCAATCCGGATATGATCTTTCTCAGTCTGAATTGCCAACAACAGCAGGGTTTCATCGAGCACCTGGCCGAGATCGATTTCGGCGAACTCCAGTCGGCGCGGCCGGAACATGGAAAGCAACTGTCGTACGATACCGGCGATCCGGTCGACCTCCTCGGTCACTACTTGCAGGTATTCCGAAGTCGTCGGCTGCTTGGCTAACTCCTGCGAGGCCATCAGCAGGTAGTTCTTGATAATGCCCAGCGGGTTATTGACCTCGTGCGCGACTCGCGCCGAGAGTTGTCCCAAAGCCGCGAGCTTCTCGGTCTGCACCAATTGTCGTTGGGTGTTGCGCAACTGCTCCAGCGTCTCTTTCTCAGAATCGAACAGCCTGGCATTTTCAATCGCGACCGATAGCTGGTTGGCGAGAATTGCCAGGAACTCCAGGTCATCTTCAAAGAATGCGGTACCGGAAATCTTGCGAGTGACCGAGAGCAAGCCGCGCACCCTGGTCTGGAGCGACATCGGGATCAAGTATTCACATTCCAGTTTTCCAAGCAGTTCGACCTCCGGCAAGGCGCCCAACTGCCGGCGAATGTCGCTATAGGAGCAGGGCGACGAATGCTGCAAGCCGAAGAGCTGCACCACCGGGCTATTCCCCGGAATCACCGCCTCCAGATCATGATCGATCTGCAGACCTTTGTGCTTGGCGAGTTGCAGGTCCTGGCTGGTGTGGTCGCGGGCGATGAAGATCGCAGCACCATTGACACCCATTTGACCGATGCAAGTGAGGATGATACCATCCAGCAAGGCCTCGGTGTTGAGCACCGAGTTGAGATGGCGCGAGATTTCGAAGACCGTGTACAGGTCGAAGATCTTGCGTTTTAGCCGTTTGTTGGCCTCGGCCAGCTCGGCCAGCTTGTCGACGTGAGTGGCCGGCGATTGCTCCGTCTCACCCGCGGCGTTTGTCTTTTCCTCTAAGCTACTCATGCATATAGGTTATATCGGCAAGCAGCTCCGGAAGTTGCCCCTGTCGCCGCAACTGCTGCAACCGCAGAATCGCCTCACCGAGAGTGAAATGAGAACCGCAAAACAACACCACATCATCATGATTGGCAACTGCTAGCGCCCGGTCGACGGCAGCCGCGACTTCCAGCCGCACATCGAAATCGAGTCCAGCATTGGCGGCTGCCCAGATCACACCCTCGATCTCGGCGGCGCGTCGGTATTCCGGCCGGGTGATAACCGCCCGACGAGTCAGCGGCGCCAGGGTCGCCAGCATTTTATCATAGTCGGGCCGCTCCAGCGTGCCAAAAACCAAAACCACGCGTCGCCTAGGGAAAGCGCGCCGGAAACTCCGGGCCAAAACCAGCGCCCCGGCCGGATTGTGCGCGACATCCAGAACAATGAGCGGCCTGCGATTGACAACCTGAAAACGCGCCGGCCAGCGAGTATGGCGCAATCCGCGCCGCAGGGCCTGATCGCTGATCTTCAGCCCCTGCCCCCGCAACACCTCGACGGCTCTGACCACCACCGCGGTATTGCGAATCTGATGTTCGCCCACTAATGGTGATACGAAGGGCTTTGCCCCATTCGCACTGAGTTGGAAGCGCATTTTGCGGTCCCGGTATTCGAAGTTCACCGGAACTCTTGCGGCCCGGATCAGCTTCGTGCCCCGTTCGCGGGCGATAGCCCTCAGTAGGGCCAGCACCTCTCGCTGTTGCACTCCGG
>JBDRQZ010000011.1:0-2289 GCA_043826025.1 bacterium
TCGAAAGAGGAATGGGTCAACTACGGCATGAATCCGCCGGCGGTGTAGTAGTCTGGCTGCCACAGACCCTGGTTAAGGTTTCAGATGATAGTAGGGCAGTAGTCTCCGACTCCTGCTGGCAGGTCTCTCAAGAGACCTGCCCTACTAATCTCGGCAGATGTGGGCATCTGCCGAGCACATGTCAAACTACTCCCCGCGAATCTGTTGACTTCGCCCGCCTTCGCCCATATCATAAACATCTGCTGCTTTGGAAACATGATTGTGGCGGAGAACAAGTTATGGCAGAGCGAATGCGAGCCGGAATAAAGAGCAAACCGGAAGCGGGTGCCGAATTCGGTGAAGTCGACATCCCGACGATTACAGACAATCAGGTACTGGTGAAGATCAAGGCTGCCTCGATTTGCGGCACTGATCGTCACATCTACAATTGGGATCCCTGGGCGGCCGGCAGAATGCGGCCGCCTTTGATTTTTGGGCATGAATGCTGCGGCGAAGTGGTCGAGGTCGGCGCCGATGTCAAGAATCTGCGGGTCGGCAATGTGATTGCCGCCGAATCGCATATCCCCTGCGGAGTCTGCCGACAGTGCCGCATGGGCAATATGCATATCTGCAACAACCTGACGATTCTCGGGGTCGACACCGATGGCGTCTTCGCCGAATATGCGGCGCTGCCGGAACTGGTCTGCTGGAAAGTTAGTCCGGAGCTCGATCCGGCGATTGCCTCGATCCATGAACCATTCGGCAACGCGGTCTATACTGTGATGTCAGGCGATGTCTCGACTAAGAGAATTGCGATTATCGGCGATGGTCCCACTGCAGCTTTCGCCTGCGGGGTCGCCAAGGCAGTCGGCGCCGAGAAGATTTACAACCTCGGCATGGAGCCCTTCAATCTCGACATCTGTAAGCAGATGGGCGCCGATGTCTCGATCAATGTCAAAACCGATGAGCGCATTGTCGAACGGATCATCGATGAGACCAGCGGTGGTCTCGATGTGATCCTCGATATGGCGGGCAATCAGGCGGCAATCGACACCGGGTTCAGGATCATGCGCAAGGCGGGCACTTACTGCATGTTCGGTATCCCGCCGGAACCGGTGAAAATCAATGTCAATGACTACATCATCTTTAAGGGTGCGACAATCCACGGGATTAACGGCCGCAAGATGTTCGAGACCTGGTACCAGATGTCGGCGCTCCTGTCCGGCGGTATGGTCGATCCGACGCCGGCGATCACGCACCGTTTCGCGTTTAAAGATTTCCTGAAGGCAATGGATCTTTGGGGCAACTATAGAGAACCGGCCTGCAAAATCGTCTTGCTGATGGATTAGCGGCTGCCGGTCGGAGATGGAGATCGGAGATCAGTCATGGAAAATCGCAAGCAGGCAGAGCAGGCAATAATCGATTTTGTTAAGCGGGAGTTCCTCGAGGAGGATGATGAGGACCTGGAAGTCGACGGCAGCACGCCGCTGATTTCCTCCGGTATCGTCGATAGCTTTTCGATGGTTTCGCTCAAGACCTTTGTCGAGAAGAAATTCGGCGTGCAGATTCCCGATGCCAAAGCGACTCCCGAAGCCTTCGACACGGTCGACAAGATCATCGGGCTGCTCGATGAAATGAAGGGCTAGCCGGGCAGAGCCAATTGAACTGATAGTCTGGGAGAGAGTCATGGCCTATAGTTCTGAAAAAGAAATACTGCAAAACGAGATCGCGGGTATCAGGGACGCCGGCCTTTACAAAGAAGAGCGCTATATCCACAGTCCGCAGGGTGTCGATATCGCAGTCGAGTATCCCGCCGGCCAGCAGGCGCGCGAGGTAGTCAACCTCTGCGCCAACAACTATCTGGGCTTATCCAGCCATCCCGAAGTGGTCAAAGCCGCGCACGAGGGGCTTGATCAGCGCGGCTATGGCATGTCTTCGGTGCGCTTCATCTGCGGCACCCAGGATATCCATCGCGAGTTGGAGGCGAAGCTGACGAAGTTCCTCGGCACCGAGGACACGATTCTCTTTCCCTCATGCATGGATGCCAATGCCGGAGTGTTTGAGGCCTTCCTCACCGAGCAGGATGCAATCATCGCCGATAAGCTGGTGCATGCCTCACTGATCGATGGTATCAGGCTCTGCAAGGCGCAGCAGTATGTCTACAAGCACGCCAATATGGAGCACCTCGAAGAGAAGCTGCAGGAAGCGCAGGAAGCACGCTTCCGGTTGATCGTCACTGATGGTGTTTTCTCGATGGATGGCGACATTGCGCCGCTCGATGAAATCGTCGCGCTGGGTGATAAGTACAAG
>JBDRQZ010000012.1:0-5733 GCA_043826025.1 bacterium
TAGGTCGTCAACTCGCGGGCGACATCATAGTCCATCTTGCCGCCCAGGCCTTCCCAGACCTTGATGATCTCGACATCGCGCCGCTTGAAATACTCGCGCGCTTTTTTGCCGACAATCACCAGCTTGGGTTTGATCTCGGAATTGCGCAGAATCTCAGATGCCCGCCGCATCACATTGGTGTTATAAGAACCGCAGAGCCCGCGATCGGAGGCCATCACCACGAGAATCCGGCTCTTGACCTCACGTTTCTCGAAGAAGGAGTGACGGAACTCGGTCGACGCCGAAGAGATTTGTTCCAGAATCAGCCGCATCTTCTCGCTATAGGGGCGAGACTGTTCGACCAACTGCTGCGCTCGTCGCAGACGCGCCGCCGCCACCATCTCCATCGCCTTGGTAATCTGCTTAGTATTGACTACCGCACGTATGCGCTTTTTGATATCCCGCAGAGTCGCCATATCTACCTACTTGAGAGAAGTCTTGAACTGCGCCTTGAACTTCTCAGTCGCCTCCGTCAATTTTGCCGCCGTGGCATCTTCAACGATCTTAGCCTCCGCAATCGTATGCGGAATGTCGGGATACTCCCGCTCGACGAACTCGAAGAACTCCCTTTCGAAACGCTTCAGACTGTCGACCGGCAACTCGTCGAGATGGCCATTAGCGCCGGTCCAGATCATCATGACCTGGCGCTCCAGGCTCATCGGCACGTACTGATCCTGTTTGAGGATCTCCGCCATGCGGGCACCGCGAGTGAGCTGCGCCTGAGTCACCGGATCAAGATCGGAGCCGAACTGCGCGAACGCCGCCAATTCGCGGTACTGCGCCAGATCGAGCCGCAACTTGCCGGCGACCTGTTTCATCGCCTTGGTCTGAGCGTTGCCACCCACACGCGAGACCGAGATACCGACGTTGATTGCGGGTCGCGTACCGGCAAAGAACAACTCCGGCTCCAGGTAAATCTGACCATCGGTGATCGAAATCACGTTGGTCGGAATGTAGGCTGAAACGTCGCCGGCCTGCGTCTCAATGACCGGCAGTGCCGTCAATGAGCCGCCGCCCTTCGCCTCGGAGAGCTTCGCCGCGCGCTCCAACAGGCGCGAGTGCAGATAGAACACGTCGCCGGGATAGGCCTCACGACCCGGGGGACGACGCAGCAGCAACGAAAGCTGACGATAGGCCTGCGCCTGTTTGGTCAGGTCGTCGTAAAAGCAGACTACATGGCGACCACTGTCACGCAGGTATTCACCGATCGCGCACCCGGCATAGGGAGCGATGTACTGCAACGGCGCGGTATCAGCCGCAGTCGCAGCGACAACCGTCGTATATTCCATCGCGCCATGCTCTTCGAGCAGCCCCACCACCTGAGCGACCGTCGAGGATTTCTGACCAATTGCAACATAGATGCAATACATGTCGGTATTCTTCTGATTGATGATCGTGTCGATTGCGATTGCGGTCTTACCGGTCTGACGGTCGCCGATAATCAACTCACGCTGGCCGCGACCAATCGGGATCATCGAGTCGATCGCCTTGAGACCGGTCATCATCGGTTCTTTCACCGGCTGCCGCTCAACGATATCGGGAGCGCGCTCCTCGATATTGCGGACATGATCGGTGACAATCGGACCTTTACCGTCAATCGGCTCACCGAGCGGATTCACAACGCGGCCGATCATCGCCTCACCGACCGGCACCGAGGCGATACGTCCGGTGCGCCGGACCGTGTCACCTTCATTGATGTGGGTGTCGGAGCCAAAAATCGCGACACCGACGTTGTCCTCTTCAAGGTTGAGCACCATGCCGGTAATGTCGCCGGGGAAGGTGACCAGCTCGGACATCATGGCGTCTTTCAGACCCCAGACACGCGCGATACCATCACCAACCTGCAGAACGGTGCCGACCGACTCCATTTCGAGCTTGGACTCGTAGCCGGCAATCTGCTGCTTGATTATCGAACTAACTTCTTCTGGTTTCAGAGCCATACAGCCCGACTCCTTGTATAACTAGCATATATCTTCACACTCAGGTCTCGCTCAGGACACCTTCAGTTCCAGCAGCCGGTCACGCAGTTGCTGCAGCCCATACCTGATCGAGCGGTCGATGATCTTGTCACCGACGTAAGCGATCGCACCGCCGATAATCGACTCATCCACTTCAGTGACGATCTCAATCGTCTTGCCGGTGAGTCCGGCCAACTTGGCCCGGACATTATCAAGCTCTTCCGGGGAGAGGGCAATGGCAGTCACCAAGGTGGTCTTGACCACACCCTTGCTGGCCAGGAAGAGCTGCTCATATTCTTCGGCGATCTCCACCAGGAAACTGGTGCGGCGTTTTGTCACCAGAAGTTCCAGCATGTGGAAGAGCGACTCAGCGATCTTGCCGGAAAACGCCTCTTTGACGACCCGATCTTTGTCGGCATCGCCGATTTGCGGCGCAGCGAGAAACTGCAAGAGCGCCGGATCCTGCCGACAATATTCGGCCAAGTCGGCAAAATCGCCGTTGACCGCTGCCGATGACTGCTGTTCTTCGGTGACAGCAAACAGTCCGCGCGCATAGCGCTTGGCTACCTGACTAGCTTCCACCTAATCTCGCCTCTAATTCTTCTTTTGCGCTTCCAGGTCGTCGATGAATCTGCCGACCAGCTCACGATGCTTGGCGTCGTCGAGCCGCTCATTGATCATCTTCTCCGTAGCCGCAAGCGCCATCGCTACCATGTCTTCTTTGAGCGCCACACGCGCCTTGGCGACATCCCGATCCAGCTCTTCTTTGGCCTTGACGATCGTCTCTTTGGCCTCATTACGGGAGTCTTCCTTGATACGGGTGGCAATCTTCTCGCCCTCAGTGACCGCCGCGGTCAAACGCTTGCGCGCCTCCGCATCGATCTCACGCAGCTTGGCCAGGTACTCTTCGTTGAGCTTGTCAGCCTCGGCCTGTTTCTGCTCGATCTCAGCGAAACTGTTCTTGATCCGCTCTCGCCGTTCTTCGAGCAGCCGCAAGAGCGGCCCCCAGGCGAACTTCTTGAGGACGATAACTGCGATGACAAATCCGACCAGGTGAGTTATGACCTGGGGAATTTCGATCTTCAGCGCTTCAAATATCTGTTCGAACAATCGCGACCTCTACTACCGGTTGAGGTTGTTGCCGCATTCCAGGTTAGCTGAGGCAGGCTCGACTTGCACGAGCCCGCCCCACACGACTTACTTTACGGCTCTAGCCGATTTTGCCCGACAGAATGAAGAAGCCGACCAGCGAATAAATGGTCAGCGCCTCAATCAGGGCGGCACCGATAATCATGCCGGTCTGAATCTTACCGGCGGCTTCCGGCTGACGCCCCATTGCATCCATCGCCGAACCAACCGCACGTCCCAGGCCCAATGCTGAACCGATACCCGCGAGGGCGAGCCCGATCGGCAGCGCGAGACCTAATGCAGCCTGATAGTCCATCATTCCTCCTGAAATGTTGCAAACCTTAACACTAATGTTCTTCCTCATGTTCATGCGGCATCATCATCGCGAAGTACACCGTTGACAGCAGCGTAAAGACCAGCGCCTGAATCGTCGAGGTCAGGATCGCCAGGAAGTAGAAAGGCAGCTGCAACGGTACGCCGACCGGACTGTGCATGAACGCCAGGAGCGCAATACCCAGTCCGGTGAAGGCGGCGATCAGCACATCCTCGCCGGTGATGTTACCGAACAAACGTAACGAAAGTGAGACCGGCTTAGCCAGCTCACCCAAGACATGAATAGGCAGATTAATCGGCGCCAGCACCCAGCCCATGACATCGCGCGGTGAACCCAGCAAGTGATCGATGTAGCCACCGATACCGAGCCGCCTGATACCGGCTGCCTGCACGTAGAAAAAAGTGCAGAGTGCCAGCGAGAGGGTGATGTTCATGCTTGAGGTTGGCGACTTAAGAAAAGGCACAAGGCCCATTAAGTTCATACAAAGAATGTAGATAAAGAGCGTACCGAGGAAGGGCGTGTAGCGGCTGGCATGCTTTCCGAGAATCGAATGGAAGAAGTTGTCGAGACCCTCGACCGCCAGTTCGGCGACGTTTTGCAGCTTGCCCGGAATCATCTCACGCTTGCGGTAGATGCGCGTCGCGATGAAGCAGAACAGCAGCAAGACACAGAACCCAAAGACCACATTCTCCCAGAGATAGAAGGAATGGAAGGTCTCGCCGAAAGCGAGATAGAGCATATGGAGAATGTTGGGAAGTTCAGGCGCGCCGCCGCCATGTTCGGCGCCGTGCTCCGCCGCGTGTTCAACTACCTCATGCGCCTCTTCGGCATGAGTCGTCAATACCAGCAGTAATTTATCCAGTATCAACCGTTGTTCCCCTCTGGCTGCTTACGTTTCCACTCAAAGCCATCCATACCCAGAACCATGCGTCCCACCACTTTGAGCAGCGCGACGCCGAACATCAAGGTGAATCCGATCAACAGCGAGGCCGGGGTGAACCAACCTGAGGCCAGCAGGAAGTAGCCGACTACATACAGCACCGGAAACTTGATCAGCGCAAAAACCAGCGCCACCGGCTTGCGGGTCTCTTCGGGTGTCAGTACTTCGGTGATCAGATTCTTGATGAAGTAGAGATTGAGCACCCCCCAGATCGCGCCGACAAACCAACCGAGCGCCTGACTGGAATCGTAGTAAACAGCGCCAAACAGAAGCAGCACACCAGCCAGAATCAGGGTTGTCCTGATAATCCGCGTGATGAATTCAAGTCCCATTGCTCACTCTACCCGTACGCGACTCAGGAGTCGTCACTGGCCTTCTTGACCAATTTGTAGACCTCTTTGCCGGCAGCGACAAATCCCATAACGATAAAGAGATACATCAGATATGGATCGGTACCTAACCATTTGTCCAGCAAGCTGCCAATCAACATCCCTACCAACGGTGCGACCGCCAGCAGAATTGGTATCACGGTCAAGAGGCCGATTTGGCGAATTAGCTTCGACTTTTCGTCGTTTTTGTCGGCCAAATGCCTCACCCACCAAAAATGTTCGAGCCAATATATGGGCGGGTCACTCGTTGTCAAGGGCTAAAGGCAAGATTATGTGAAAACTTTCACCTTGTCAGCTCAAGTGGTGCGATGTGCTGTGATTCGGTCGAATCCCGTAAGGGTAAATGCTGATTCGACCTACTGGAGTTGCAATTCCAGCGCGTCGGGATCGGAAACTGGGAGTTTACAGGCGAAGTTATGGCAGACATAGGCGGTCGCCCGACCGTCAAGCTGCCCCCGCTCTGCCAGAAGTGGAACTCGCTGTTGGATTTCGGCTTGGTTGCCTGCGCCGGGATCAAGCAGCGCCAGAACCAGGTTTGGTCTGAAACGAGCATGCACCCGTGTCAATAGCGCCTTCAGATCGGGGTCGGAGAGCCTGCCGACCAGGGCGACTTCATCGGGTTGGCTAGTGGCGAAGGCGTACGCGTTAATCAGATAATGGTAGCCGCGCGGGTTGCTCTCCACGGCATGGGCGGAGACCGCAAAGGCTCGGTCCGCAATCTTGCGGAATTCATCATTGCCGGTTAACATCGCCAGGCGTACCAACGCCAGTACGGCGAGGGAATTGCCCGAGGGGACTGCACCGTCATACGACTCCTTCTGGCGCACCAGCAGGTCCCTCTGATCGGCGAGAGTCTGGAAGAAACCGCCGCGCTCATCGCCGAATTTCTCAATCATTTCGCCGGCGAGTTGGTCGGCGAATTCGAGATGCTGTAGATCGAAGCCG
>JBDRQZ010000013.1:0-2245 GCA_043826025.1 bacterium
TCCGCTGCCTCCCTATATGATAACAATCTCGGCCGTGGCGCTGGTTGCCAATGTCACCTGCCTCAAGCTCCTTTTCCGCCACCGTCATGGCGGCGCGCATATGAAAGCGAGCTGGATTTGCTCGACCAACGATGTAATCGCCAATTTCGGCGTGATTGTCGCCGGTGGGCTGGTGGCACTGACCAGCTCACGCTATCCTGATCTAGTGATTGGCGCGATTATTGGGGTGGTAGTGCTGATCGGTGCGGTGAGGATATTGAAGATTCGGCAGTAAACGACTCCCGAGAGCAAGAGAATCGAGAATCTGCCGTTGCGATTTTTCTCTTCTTGACAATAAGTTTTGTAAGTGCTAGCATTAAGCCCGTGTTTTTTGTGGGTGGAAACGCGGGCAATCCCGAAATGGTAAAAAATCGTGCGGATCGAAATCTCTCCGATTTGAGGTCGTGCGCGGCGGTTTTGCGCCTCCGGGACGGCGTCAAGACCCGAGAGGTCTTGACCTACGGAAGAGTCCGAACCGCAGGGGTTCGGACCTACAAGAAAGAAGCCGTCCGAACCGACCTCGATCAGGTCGAGGGGGAACCTGGGGTTCGGACCTACGCCAGCGCTGAAAGCGCTGTCATTGCGAGGAGCACAGCGACGCGGCAATCTCGGATCGTTGGCCTGATTCCATCACCAGGAGATTGCTTCGCTTCGCTCGCAATGACAGGTTCAAGGAATGGTGCGTGATGACCTGCTGCGGGGTGATACCGATTCGGCTCGATTCCAAGCGCTTTCCCGGGAAAGGTCTCGCCAAGCTGGCGGGTAAGGAGATTATTCTCCATACCTGGGAGCGAGCGAAGCAGTATCAGGGATTCTCCAAGCTTCTGGTCGCCACCGACAGCGCGGAAATAAAGAATCTGATCGAAGCGCGCGGCGGCGAGGTCTATTTCTCCGATCAGCGCTTCCGTAACGGTTCCGAGCGGGTCGCGGCGGCCTGCGCCGCTCTTGAGTGCGAAATCTGTGTCAATGTTCAGGGGGATGAGGTTTTTGTCACCCCGGAGAGTATCGCGGCAGCGGTTGAGCTGCTTGAAAAGAGGCCGGAATTCGCTGTAACCACGGCGGTTTTCCCGATCCCAGCCGACGTCGATCCCGCCGATCCGAATCTGGTCAAGGCGGTTTTACATGAGGATGGCACGGTCTACGGTTTTTCGCGTACCATATTTAGCGGCACACCGAGCACTGAGCACCCGGAAAATTACGGCCATATCGGCATCTACGCTTTTCGAAAGGATTTCTTATTAAAATACCCGACCTTGCCTGAAAGCGATGGCGAACGGCAGGAGTCGTTGGAGCAACTGCGCGTTTTGGAGCATGGGTACCGGATCGGCGCAGTGATCGTGCAGCAGCCCTTGCTGGCGATCAACTCGCCCGCCGATCTGGAGGCGGCAGAGAAACAACTGGCGATGATTGGAGGTCCAAGCTGAGTTCTGCTAAGTATATCTTCATAACCGGCGGTGTGGTGTCGAGTCTCGGCAAAGGAATCGCGTCCGCCTCGATCGGGTACCTGCTCAAACAGCGCGGTCTGCGGGTCAATATGCAGAAGCTCGACCCCTACATCAATGTCGACCCCGGCACGATGAACCCATTCCAGCATGGCGAGGTGTTCGTACTCGACGATGGTTCCGAGACCGATCTTGATCTCGGCCACTATGAGCGTTTCACCGATATTCCCTTAAGTCGCGACAACAATGTCACCACCGGCCAGGTCTATCAAACCGTGATCAGCCGCGAGCGACGCGGCGACTATCTCGGCGCTACCGTGCAGGTGATTCCCCATATCACCAATGAAATCAAGTCGCGGATTCGCAAGCTCAACCAGCAAAATGGCGGCTCCGATGTGATCCTCTGCGAAATCGGCGGTACGGTCGGCGATATCGAGTCGCTGCCTTTCATGGAGGCGATCCGCCAGATCGGTCTTGAAGAGGGCTCGCAGAATGTGCTCTTTCTGCATCTGACCCTCGTGCCCTGGATTCCCTCGGCAGGCGAGATGAAGACCAAACCGACCCAGCACTCGGTCAAGGCGCTGCGCGAAATCGGCATCCAGCCACAGGTTTTGCTGTGTCGCACCACCAAGCCGATTTCCGACTCGATCAAAGAGAAGATCGGGCTGTTCTGCAGTCTGCCGGCACGCAACGTCGTTGAGGTACGCGATGCGGAGACAATCTATGAGGTCCCGCTGATGCTGCATGAACAGGGGCTCGATGAC
>JBDRQZ010000014.1:0-2608 GCA_043826025.1 bacterium
TGATAGGATGCTGCCTGCGAAAGTTTGACGCTGGCTTTCTGGGTGTCCTCGGTCGGCGCAAACAGGGTCACCGTGAAACAACCGGGGCCGACACTGGTCTCACGCGTGGTGTAATCGGAGGCGCTGCTGCGCATGTCGAAATAAAAGCTCAGCTTATCCCGCTGCTGGGCATCGACCCGAACCGGATCAGCATCGGTGATTCGACCGGCGATCAGGAGACTCTCCTTGCTGCGGGTCAGAAACAGTGTCGCGCTCAGATCGGCGGGGTCGAGCCAATTCAAGCGACCATAGCTCAGATTGTCGGGACCGGCAAGTTGCAGCGGCCTGACTTTCTCCCAGTCTGTGAGATTGCCATCGAGCGTGATTTTGGCACCCTGCTCGTCGACCTCATAAAGCACTGACTTGTCGCGGATCGCCAGAATCAATTGGCTGGCAAGAACCTGCCGAACCCCCTCCGGCTCATGGACCAGCGCCAGCCTGGCGCCGGAAAAACATCTGTCCGCCATCTTGGTTTCGCCCTGAGCCCGCAACTGACGTCCCAGATCGAAGAAGAAACGTGCCGAACCTCGCCCGGGGTCGCTGAGTTTGAGAAAGCGTTCAGCGACCTTCTTGACAGATTTCTGGTCGAACTGCGAGTCGAAAAGCGCCAGCCGGTTCAAGGCTTTGCTCAGTTCAGCCCCCGGTAAGGGGTTAGCAAATGACTCCGATTCGAGCAAGTCGCAATATCGCAGCAGCGCCGTCTCGGTATGCTCGGCGGCTTTGCTGGGCAACCGATTCCGCTCGGCGATGTCGGCCAATAGCAGGCCGGCAACGACCGCCTCCCGGCTGGCTGGATAACTATCGATGACTCTCTGACATTCGGAGATGACCTGGTTTGCGTCGCCGGCACAGAATTGCAGATATGCTTTTGCCAGTTGCAACGCCGCCACACCGGTAGAGTCGGCCGCCGCAATCGTTACGGGCAAGTTTGCGATGCGTTTCTCAACATCGACCGAAAGTAGTGCGAGGTCGTTGGTCGCAAGATTCGCTAATGATGGTGCAAGCGTTTTCTGTTTGCCGGATTGCAGGTCCAAAAACACCAGTCGGCGCGAGCGCCGGTCGACACCAAGCCATACCTTGCCGGTGGCGGAGAAGACACCGGCCTCCGGAGAACCTTCAATCAGCCAGTGTTGCTGGTGTTTGAGCCTCATTTCCGCAGATTGCAGATCGGCTTCAAACAAAGCAGCATTGTAGTCGAGGCTCGAACCGGCGGTGCTGAAAGTCAGCACGGCCAGGGTCTTGTCGGCATTGATCGCCATCGAGGTCGGCCCGGCGCCGAGACCATCAAATACCCAAAGCGGTTTCAGATTCTCCAGTTCCAGCAAGGTCACCTGTCCCCCGCCACGAAGGCCCTTGTCAAGACCACCGCAGACAGCCAGCAGCCGGTCGCCCGGTGCCAGGGGGATGAGTTGATTCGGTCCGAAACCTACAAACTGCCAGCCCTGGCGCTCAAAATCTGAGAGACGAACCCGACCCACCAGTTGCGTACCGGCGTCAGCATAGTAGAGGTAACGCGAATCCGCCGAGATCGAAAGCGCGCTGACCTGCGCGGGCAGTTCATGACTGGTAATCAGTCGCCGCTCGGCGCAGTTGTATTGCTGAACCGTGGTGCCACTTGGTTGACGCAGACTCGGCCCGGCGGCATAGCAGGTGACGCCATCCGGAGTGAAAGCGATAACGTTGATCTTCGCGCCGAATTCAATGTGCCCAACAATCTCGTCGGAGGTGGTATTGACAATGTCGCAACCGCCGCTTGCCGAAGTCAGCACCCAAAGTTCGGAACCATCGGCGTTCAGATAGGCCGCATCCGCACCGATCTCCAGTGGCACGCGCTTCAGTACCTGCTCACGGCTGAGCGCGTAAATCAGCAACTGCGGCTCGGCGTACGTCCCCTGCTCCTGACCGACGACGTAAAGCTTCTCGACCGTGGTACCAACCAGCGGTGAAGCTACGCCGAGGAGCAGCAGCACTACACTTAAGAATCTAAACATGAATCTCATCACACTTTCACCCCTCACTCAATCTCCAAAACCATCCTGACGGAAAAGAAGGCTGCCACCAACCATGGTGGCAAGAACTTCCGCTTTATTTATACCTTCCCCGCGCTCGCGCATGATATCTCTATCAAGAACCACCAGATCGGCAAGTTTGCCGACCTCCAGGCTGCCGCGCTCTCGCTGTTCGCCCACCGCAGTTGCACCACCCAGGGTAAAACCGCGCACCGCTTGCGCCACGTTCAGCAGTTGCGAACCATTGAATACGACATCCTGACCTGGACGCTTGCCGGTGACTGCGGCTTCGATTCCCAGCAGCGGATTCAGCGGCTCAATCGGCGCATCTGAACCGAACGCCAGCGGCACCGCCAATCCAGTGAAACTGCGGAAGCGGTAGCTGTGCTGCGCCCGCTTGCCCAGGTAGAGTTGCATCAAGTCGATATCTGCCGTAGCATGAGTCGGCTGCATCGAGGCGGTCACGCCGAGTGCGGCAAAGCGTTTGACATCGGCAGGCGCGACGATCTGGCAGTGTTCGATCCGGTGCCGGAAGCGGCGTGACAGGTGTCGGGAAGCCG
>JBDRQZ010000015.1:0-3492 GCA_043826025.1 bacterium
GATTCGCTAATGTCAGCGAGGTCTTTGCAGTGGTGGAGGGAGTTGAACTTGAAGGGGCAAGCGTGCTCCTGGTCGACGATGTCACTACTTCAGGCGCGACCCTAAATGACGCTGCCCGCGCTCTGAAGGCTGCCGGCGCGGGATCGGTTGCCGCGGCGACAGTCGCAGTCTCCTACGAGGAGGGCATTGATTTCGAGCTCGCGTCCCGTTTTCTGACAGAGGGGCAGGGGTAGCCGATGGAAGAAGCGATTGGCCTGTTTCTCAACCACTTGGCGCTGGAACGCAATCTCAGGGCAGCCAGTGTAGCTGCCTATCGGCAGGACCTGGAGCGTTTGCGCGACTTCCTTAAGAGCATCAAGGTCAAGAGCCCTGCTGCCGTCAAGGTCGGCGATATCACCGCCTATTTCGGTCTGCTGACCGATCTCGGCCTGGCGCCGAGCAGCATTGCCCGCCAGATGTCAAGCCTGCGGGGATTCTTCCGCTTCCTGATCCGCGACGGGCTGATCGATCAAAACCCGACCCGCCACCTGCAGTCGCCTCGCATTTTCCGCAATCTTCCGGAGATTCTCTCGATCTCCGAAATCGAGCAGATTCTCGGCGCCATCGACCCGGAGAGTCGCTTTGGCAAACGGGACCTGGCCATAATCGAGATGCTCTATGGCTCCGGTCTGCGGATCTCTGAAGTTATCTCGCTTGAAGTGAGCCACCTGTTTCTTGAGGTTGAACAGATACGGGTCGTAGGTAAGGGGGGCAGAGAACGAATAGTGCCAGTCAGCCGTCCAGCTAAGCGCGCCGTCAATCTCTACCTGGAGGAGGAGCGTCCCGCAGTTGCTCGCGATTCCAGCCGCGATGTGCTCTTTCTCTCCCGTTTTGGCAGGCCCTTTACTCGTGACGGTATGTTCAAGCTGATCGGACGCAGAGTCAGCGCTGGTGGAATCAGCAAACATGTTTCTCCACATACTTTTAGGCACAGTTTTGCCAGCCATTTAGTTGATGGCGGCGCGTCGCTCCGAGCCGTGCAGGAAATGTTGGGTCATGCCGATATAACAACTACGACAATCTATACTCATGTGGGGCAGTCGTACCTTAAGGCTGTACACCGAGAGTTCCATCCCCGCGAGAGGAGAACCGTAGTTGACCCAGGCAGCCGTTAGCGTCGGCTCAGAAAAGCAGATCGGAAACCAGTACCGCTCCGGATTCCGCCAGCCGCGCACCGTGGCGATCTATGATGAGATCGGCGATGCGGCCGCGCGGGTGATGGCGGTGCCCGGTTGGAATGAAGTCCGCGTTTTCAATTTCCGCGAACTGGGCGATCTCTTTCGGATCTCACTGCGCTATCGTGTCGACCTGATTCTTGTCTGCATCGATGACAGCCTTGAGGCCGCCTCGGCGCTGGTCCGCACCCTGGACCGTCATATGGCGTTGGCGATTATCCCAACGATTATCTATCAACCGCATCCCACCCGCGAGCAGATCAAGCGAGGTCTGCGCTCCTGTGCCGATGACTATCTCTGGGGTGAATGGGATGGCGAACTCTTCGGTCTGCGAGTGCGAATGATCGCCGAACGCGCCAACCGCGACATGGCGGTCAATCCGACCTCGCAGTTGCCAGGGCCGACACTAATCGAACAGGAGATCAATACGCGGCTGCAAGAGAGCAACCGCTTTGCCGTCTGCTATCTGGATATCGATGATTTTAAAGCCTACAACGACTATCGGGGCTACTTTTACGGAGACCGCATCATCAGATTGGTGGCACATATTGTTCGGGATATTGTCGCCGATCTCGCGCCCGAGTCATTTGTCGGGCATATCGGCGGTGACGACTTCCTCTTCTTGCTGCATCCTGATCACGTCGACATAGTCTGCTCGAATATCATCAAGACCTTCGACCGCATTGTGCCCTGGCGTTATCAGGACGATGACCGGGAACGGGGCCAGATCGTGAGCCGTAATCGGCAGGGGGAGAAGAGAATCTACGGGCTGATGACAATCTCCATCGCCGTCTTGATTGTCGACGAGAGTTTCAACCACATGGGCGAGATGTCTCACATGCTCGCCGATCTCAAATCCTACACAAAATCGCTGTCAGGCTCCAACTATACTATCGAGCGCCGCACCAAATACTAGCGGCTCTGCCTCCGAATCATCAACCAGAACAGCAGCATTGTCAGGCCAAAGGCGCCGAGTGCAATCAACTCGCCGCCGAGTCCCGAGATCATGCCCTCCGGATAGCTATCGTAGAAGGTCTTGTAGGATTTCGAACTCATGATGATGAAGGCGATGATAACGCCCAACAACGCATCGCCGGCGACCAGTCCGGAGCCGAACAGAATGCCATGCTCCTGACGCATCTTGACACGATCCTTACCGGTGAAACGAGCCACCAGCCAGGCCAGGAAACCGCCCGCCATGATCGGCGTTGAGAGCGACAGGGGGAGATAGAGACCGATCGCCACCGGTAAGGAACCGATGCCGAGCAGCTCTATCGAAAGCGCAATCATGCCGCCGCTGATGATCAGAATCCAGGGCAATTGACCCTGAAACATCCCCTCGACGATTGTCGCCATGATGTTCGCCTGTGGCGCCAGCAATGGGTCGGGGTGGTTTGCGTCCGCGACAAAGCCGAAGGTGTCACCGAGGATGTAGATCACCACACCCATGGTCAACGCTGAAGCTGCCAGGCCGATGAATTCTGTCCACTGCTGCCTGCGCGGGGTCGCTCCCAGAAGCCAGCCGGTTTTTAAATCCTGCGCAATATCGCCGGACATACAGACTGCGATGCAGACTACGGCGCCGACCGACATCGCGGTGACCATCCCGGCAAACCCCGCCACTCCGAAGGCGGAGAGCACCAGACAGGTGACCAATAGCGTGGCGATTGTCATTCCGGAGACCGGCGACGATGATGACCCGACCAGCCCGACGATTCTGGCGGCGACCACGATGAAGAAGAAGCCGAAGAGCATTGCCAGCGCGACGCCGATGAAGTGCAGTTCGGTATGAGGCAGAGCCCAGATCGCCAGCGCCACCAGAAGTGTGCCGGCCAGCACCATCCACATCGGCAGGTCCTGGTCGGTTCGAATTGTCTTCTCCTCATCGACGTGTCGCCGCTTGAATATCTGGGCGAATCCCTTGCTGAAGGAACTCACGATGGTCGGCATCGATTTGAGCAGCGAGACGAAGCCGCCGACCGCGACAGCACCGACGCCAAGATATTTGATGAAGTAATTGCGCAACTCGGCCGACCCCATGTCGGCAATCGACATGTCTGCCGGGAGCACCTCGACGCCGATCGGGATATGTGCGCCGATATACTTGATCAGCGGTGCCAGCGCGATATAGCCCAGTACTGCGCCGGAGAGCATGAGCCCGGCGATCCGGGGACCGATGATATAGCCCACACCCAGCAATACCGGGGTGGCGTCCATGCCGATTGTTGCCCCATCAAGTTGCTTGGTCTTGAAATCATACCCCGGTGATTCCGGCCAG
>JBDRQZ010000016.1:0-4465 GCA_043826025.1 bacterium
ATATGAATCACCTTTTCCTGAATTTCCAGTTCGTCAGTTTCGTAGGGACCCAAGTGTCAAACCTCAAACTAAATATTAGAATTCCAAACCAGCTTTGCGCGCCCCTTCGGCAATCGCCTTGACCCGCCCATGATAGCGGTAACGATTGCGGTCGAAGACGACTACTTTAAAACCAAGTTCGAGCGCCTTTTTTCCCAAAGCCTCACCAATCACCTTTGCGACTTCGGTCTTGGTCTTCTTCTCAGTTTTCAAATCGGGCAGATCTTTGCTCAGCGTGGAGCAGGCTGCCAGCGTCCGGCCGACGGCGTCATCTATCAGTTGCGCATAAATGTGTTTCGTCGAACGATACACCGAGAGACGTGGTTTCTCGGCGCTGCCCACCACCGTCTTGCGCACCCGCTTCTGACGCCGCAGCTCTTTAGATACTCTTACCTGTTGCTTCGTTATCATAACTCTAACCCACTATGCCGCGGTCTTGCCGGCCTTGCGGCGGACATACTCGCCTTCGTAACGGACTCCCTTGCCCTTGTACGGTTCCGGCGGTCTGAAGGAGCGGACTTTGGCCGCGACCTGACCTACCAGTTCCTTGTCAATTCCGGAGATTCTAACCTTGCCGGCCTCCGGCAACTCGAAGGTGATGCCTTCGGGCGGCTTCACCATGACCGGATGCGAAAAGCCAAGCGCGAGCTTGAGCATACTGCCAACCAACTCGGCGCGGTAGCCGACACCGATAATCACCAGCGTTTTGGTGAAACCGTTCGAAACACCTTCGACCATATTGAAAACCAACTGCCGAGTCAGGCCGTGCAGCGCCCGGTGGGTACGCGACTCGGAGGGCCGAGTTACCGTGATCACCTGCTCGCCCACGGTGATAATCATTTCCGGGTGCAGCTTACGACTCAATGTGCCCTTGGGGCCGGTCACGGTCATCGCTACCCCGTCCAACTCGACTTTGACCTTGCCCGGGATAGTCACCGGCAGTTTGCCTATTCTCGACATTGTTTTGTCCTCGTTACTCCTACCACACGTAACAGACAGCTTCGCCGCCAATACCTTCACGGCGCGCCTCGTCGTCGGTCATCAGACCTTTCGAGGTGCTGACTACGGTCATGCCCATTTGATTGCGCATCCGCGCCAGCGCGTCTTTGTCTCGGTAGCTTCGCAGCCCGGGTCGCGAGACTCGTCGCAGACCCCGAATGATTGGCTCATCCGTCTTAGTGTAGCGCAAATATACTCGCAGGACACCCTGTTTGTTGTCCTTAATCTCAATCGTCTTGCCGATGAAGTGGTTCTCCTCCAGGATCCGCGCGATTTCGCGCTTGATGTTGGAAGCGGGGATATCCACCTTCTTCTTCTTGGCTTTGCTGGCGTTGCGAATACGCGTCAGCATATCAGCGATAGGATCCGTCATTGACATTGTTTACCAGATTCCTCCTACCAACTGGCCTTGACCACGCCCGGGATCTCACCAGCCAGCGCCATTTCGCGGAAACAGATGCGGCACAGTCCAAACCGGCGCAGGTAACCTCTCGGTCGCCCGCAACGCTGACAGCGATTGTAGGCGCGCACCTTAAACTTCGGTTTGCGTTTCTGCTTTTGCAGCAGACAAGTTTTGGCCAAAACTCTCTCCTCTAGCTCTTGGCGAACGGCATGTTCAGCATCGTCAGCAAGCGCAAGCTCTCTTCATCGGTCCTGGCCGTGGTGACGATAGTAATATTCAAACCCCGAATCTTGTCGATCTTGTCGTAGTCGATCTCGGGAAAAATTATCTGCTCTTTGATACCGACAGTGTAATTGCCGCGACCATCGAACGACTTGGCGGAGATTCCGCGAAAGTCACGAACCCGGGGAAAAGCCACACTGGTCAAGCGATCGAGAAACTCCCACATCCGCTCGCCGCGCAACGTCGTCGAGCAGCCGATCGGCATGCCCTGCCGCAGCTTGAAATTACTGATCGACTTGCGCGCCCGCCGCACGACCGGTTTCTGGGCGCCGATCTGGGTCAAATCGCTGACCGCCGCATCGAGCGTCTTCGGATTGGTGACCGCCTCGCCGACACCGATATTGAGAACGATCTTCTCCAGGCGCGGTACTTCCATCACATTCTGGTAGCCGCCCTCCTTCATCAGGCGGGGCACCACTTCCTGCTGATAATATTCTTTCAAGCGTGCCATGGGAACTACAACACCTCTCCGGACTTCTTGCTGATCCGCACCTTACCAGTAACCTCACCCGCCTCATTGCGCACCAGATGGAAACCGACGCGCGTCGGCAGGTTATTCTTCACATCCATTAACTGCACATTGGAAACATGCAGCGGTCCTTCCTTTTCGATAATGCCGCCCTTCGGGTTACGCTGCGTCGGCCGCGAACTCCGTTTGATCAGGTTGGCTCCCTCGACGATCACGCGCTTCTTGCCGATATCGACTTTGAGGACCTTACCAACCTTGCCGCGACTCTTGCCGGCCAGGACCTTTACGGTATCACCCTTCTTGATCTTCATTTTGCTACACTACCTCCGGGGCCAGCGAGATAATCTTCATGAACTGCTTTTCGCGCAGCTCTCGCGCCACCGGGCCAAAAATTCGCGTGCCGCGCGGTTCACGCTGCTCATTGATAATCACCGCGGCGTTGTCTGAAAACCGGATACAGGAACCATCCCGCCGCCGGGTCGTCGCCTTGGTGCGCACAATCACCGCCCGACAAACCTCAGACTTCTTCACCGTGCCGCCTGGAATCGCATCTTTAACCGTACAGACGATAATGTCGCCGATGAGGGCGTAGCGCCGGCGCGTGCCGCCCAGCACTCGAAAACTCATCACCTTCTTGGCGCCCGAATTGTCAGCCACCGTCAGTCGCGAGTATTCCTGAATCATTCCTAGATCGCCTTCTCCAGAACCTTCACCAGCCGCCAGCGTTTCAATTTCGAGAGCGGACGTGTTTCCGAAACCATCACCTTATCGCCGATACCGCACTCATTGTTGGGATCGTGAGCATAAAGCTTGGCGTGACGCCTGATCACACGGCCGTACAGCGGGTGTTTCATCGTGCGTTCAAGGCGCACCGTAATCGTCTTGTCCATGCGGTTGGAAACCACCATACCCACACGACTCTTGCGTGCGTTTCTCACCAACTACTCCTTCTCATCCGCCAACAATTTGCCACTTTGCGCCAGACCGCGCAGTCCCAGCTCCTCTTCGCGCAGCACCGTCCTGATTCGCGCCAGGTCGCGCCGCAGCGTCCGGATCCGCAACGGATTATCCAGTTCCTTGGTGCGTTTCTTGAGCACCAGGTTGAACAACTCTTCTTCGATTTCAGTCTGGCGGTGGAGCACCTCGTCATGCGTCAAGTCTCTGATCGCATCAGCTTTCATCAGGAACCTCCCACCGCTTCACGCTTGACAATCTTGGTGCGAATCGGCAGTTTGGCCGAAGCCAACTGCAGACCCCGCTGCGCCAGCTTCTCGGTAACTCCTTCAACTTCAAACATCACCCGGCCCGGCTTGACCACTGCCACCCAGAATTCCGGTGCGCCCTTGCCCTTACCCATGCGGGTCTCGGCCGGCTTTTTACTCACCGGCTTATCCGGGAAGATGCGAATCCAGATTTTGCCGCCACGCTTGATGTGACGGGTTAACGCAACACGCGCCGCCTCTATCTGCCGATTGGTGATCCAGGCAGGTTCCATCGCCTTCAGACCCCACTCGCCAAAGTCAACATTGCTGCCGCGGTACGCCAAACCCCGGCGACGGCCGCGCTGTTGACGGCGGTACTTGACTCTCTTCGGCATTAACATCTTCTAAACTCCCAGTGGCCTCCAAAAAAGCCGAAAGACTTGCATTTTAACAGGCTCCGGCGCATAACGCAAGAGAAATTATTCTTCTCTCGCCTCGCCGTCGCCGCCTCTTCCCCGGTCACCCGACCCGCCGCCGTCGCCCCGGCCCGGCTTGCGAACCCGACCACGCGCCCGCGGGCGGGACTTCCGCTCGCCGCGATGCTGCTTCGGACGTCGAGTATCGAGCTCTTCAACCGGCTTCTCCTCGGCAATCCCAAAGCGATCCAGCATCTCGCCCAGACAGATCCAGACCTTGACACCGATGCAACCGTAGGTGGTATGCGCGGTCGCCGTAGCATAGTCGATATTCGCCCGCAAGGTGTGCAGCGGCACCCGGCCATCTTTGTACTTTTCGGTCCGCGCGATTTCGGCGCCGTTCAGTCGTCCGCCGCAGGCGATCTTGATTCCTTCCGCGCCGATCTTCATCGTCGCCGAAAGTGACTTCTTCATCACCCGCCGAAAACTCATGCGCCCCTCCAACTGGCGGGCGATCGATTCGGCTACCAGCCGCGCCGACAACTCCGGTTTGCGCACTTCGATGATATTCAGGCTGATGTCGCTCGACGCCAGCATCCGTAACTCTTCGCGGAGCTTGTCGACCTCAATGCCCTTGCGCCCGATGACGATACCG
>JBDRQZ010000017.1:0-13774 GCA_043826025.1 bacterium
CTGGTTTGGGTACTCGCAGTTCGTGTCGTCAATAGTGACATTTGGGTGGGCACAAATGATGGCATCGCCCGCAGTTCCGATGGAGTCAGTTGGGAAATCTTCCGCTCCTTCTATCCGGTGGATGAGAGTAACGACGAAGAGCAGTCCTATGTCAGCCCCAACCCATATTCGCCTTACTTCGCTGAAGGTAATCTGAAATTCCACTACCTGCTCGATCATGGTGGTGAGGTGAAGATTTCGATTTATGATTTCGCTAACAATCTGGTGAGCGTCGTCAGTGACGGTGCGACTCGGGAAAGAGGGGTCCAGTATGATGACCTCGACACCTGGGATGGCCGCAATCTGCGGGGCGATGTGGTCGCCGGTGGGGTTTACATCTATTTGATCGAATCCAGCGGCGGCGATGAGCTGTGGGGCAAGTTCATGGTGCTGCCTTAGGAAAGATGATGGTGAAGTTTAGAAGTTACATGGCTTTGTTGGCGGTGATTTGTCTCGTCGTGCCGGTGACGGCCGCGGATAGTGGCGGCTACGCCGGCGCTTTCCTGCAGCTTTCCGTGCAGCCTCGCGCCGCCGGTATGGGTAACGCTTACACTGCCGTGGCTGACGATGCTACCGGTCTCTTTTTCAACCCGGCAGCGGCGGCTCAGATCAGGCGCTTCACCTTTGGTGGCGCCTACCGCGATATGTCACTGGACCGATCGCTGCAACAGTTGGCGATTATTTTCCCGGTACGCGATGAGGCGGCGATCGGGATTTCGGCCGAGCTGGCAAGTATGAGCGGCATCCAGGGCCGGACCAGCAAAGGCGAACCGACCGAAGAGCTGGACAACCTCGACGCCGTAATCAGTATCACTTTCGCCCGCAAGTTCTCCGATATTGTGTCACTGGGCGGTAACGCGCGTTACTATCACAAGAAACTCGTGAGTGAGTCGGCCTACTCAGCCGGCTTCGATATTGGCGGACTGCTACATCTTGACAAAGAGAGCCTGCTGCCGGAGAATTCACCGATTGATCTGCTCAGAGTCGGCGCCGTGGTCAAGAATCTGGCAGCCAAATACCCGTGGAGTACGGGGACCTATTGGTCAAGTCATGGTGGACTGGGAACCAACATCGAAGATAAGGTCCCGCTGACGGTGGTGGTCGGCGCGTCGGCTCTGGGGTTGGGGCGCAAGCTGCTGCTGGCGGCCGATGCAGAGAAGACCGAATACAAGACGATCAAACTCAATGTCGGGGGCGAACTGAAGGTTCTGGGTCACGCAGCTTTACGGGCCGGACTCGCCGAGGGCCGGCCGGCATTTGGCCTGGGCTTGTTCTCGAAATTCGGCAGTGTCGACATGGAGATCGACATCGCCCTTGAGGAAGCCCGTAATCTTGGTGGCTGGGAGACAATCATTGGCTCCTACTGGCAATTCTAGACCAAGTCATTTTCCCATGCAGCGAAGGCAAGGTTTGAGGATCACGACGCTCTGTCTGGTCGCTTGCCTGCTCTGGGCAGTGCAACTTTTTGGGGCCGATCCGGCTGTTGTCGGTTTCAATTTCCTCAAGGTTTCCTGGGGCGCACGTAGCGCAGCGATGGGCGATGTTGGCGTAGCTGCCGGCGAAGGACTCTGGGGGCTTTATTTCAACCCGGCTACGACCGCCGACAGCGGGCGCGGCTCGGTTGGCTTCATGCACCACGAGTATATCTTCGAGACCCGCAGAGAGTTTATCGGTGGCTGGCTACCGGCTTATGGCGGTGGGGTGACGGCCGGTCTCGACTTCTTTAGTGTTACCGACCTGGAGGCGCGACAATACCCGACCGAGGAGCCGGCAGGGCTTTTCGATGCGCATGAGGTCTTGTGGTTCATCGGTTATGCGCACAGTCTGAGAGACAATCTCAGTGTGGGAGTCACAGCAAAATACGCTTACGAGAAAATAGAAACCGTCAGCGCTGAGGCGCTGGCCTTCGATTTTGGCGCGCTCTGGCAGGCGACTCCGCAGATCAAGATCGGAGCGGCGCTTCGTCATCTGGGTGACAAGCCGCAGTTCCGCAGTGAAGCGGTCGAACTGCCGCTGACCTTTGCCTTTGGCAGTGCAGCCTACATTGCGGGGACTCTGGTCAGCGGTGATATTAGTTTTCCCAAAGAGGCGGATACCAGGATCAATTTGGGGGCCGAACGTTGGCTGACCGAATACCTGGCGCTGCGTGGCGGCTACAAAGTCGGCTACGACGCCGAAGATTTTGCGCTGGGGATCGGCTTTCGACACGACATCTGGAGCGTTGACTATGCTTTCGTCCCGCATTCCTCGGGTCTGGGGCCGGGTCACCGCTTTGCACTAACGGTTAGCTGGAGATAGTTGGAGGAGCAATGGCAAAGTATCGGATAGCCTGGATGCCCGGTGATGGGGTCGGTGTCGATGTTATGGACGCTGCCAGGATCGTACTCGACAAACTTAGTTTTGATGCGGAATATGTGCCGGCCGATATCGGCTGGGAGTTTTGGCGCCGGGAAGGCGATCCGCTGCCGCCGCGGACTGTCAAGATTCTCAAGGAGACCGATTGTGCGCTCTTCGGCGCGATTACTTCAAAGCCCAAAGAGGAAGCCGAGGCTGAATTAGTGGCGGAGTTGCGGGGCAAGGGGATGGTCTATTCCTCCCCGATCGTGCGGCTGCGTCAGGAGTTCGATTTGCGCACCAATAAGCGCCCCTGCAAAGCCTATCAGGGCAATCCTCTGAACTACCGCGACGATATCGATATAATGGTATTCCGTGAGAATACCGAGGATCTCTACTCCGGAGTTGAGTTCTTCCCGCTGCCGGCTGAGCTGAAAGATGCCCTGGCCAAAACCCACAAAAAAGCGCTGCGGTTTGCCTCGATGCCCGATGGGGAAGTCGCACTGAGTTGCCGGTTCAACACTAAACGCGCTTCACGCAACATCATTACCGATGCTTTCAACTATGCGAAGGCAGCCGGCAAGAAGTCGGTGACGGTGGTGGAGAAACCGAATGTGCTGCGGGAAACCTCGGGGTTGATCGTGCGCACTGCGCGTGAAGTGGCCAAAGAATTTCCCGGCATCGAACTGTGGGAGACCAATATCGACGCGATGTGTATGTGGCTGATCAAGAATCCCAACGACTATTCGGTGCTGGTGACCAGCAACATGTTCGGCGACATCGTCTCCGATCTCTGCGCGCAGTTAGTGGGCGGCCTGGGCTTCGCCTCCTCGGGCAACATCGGCGACAATTACGCGGTCTTTGAACCGACACATGGCTCGGCGCCCAAGTATGCCGGTCAGCACAAGGTCAATCCGATGGCGATGCTGTTGACGACCAAGCTGATGTTTGAGTATCTGGGCGAGCAGCCGACTGCCGATCGGCTCGAAGCCGCGATTGCCGGTGTGATCGCCGAGGGCAAAGTACGTACCTACGATATGGGTGGTAAGTCATCGACGCTCGACGTGGCGAACGCAGTTGCCGCTAAGTTGTAAACACGACGCTTAGAAATCTCTGAGACTATTCTGAAGGAGCTCCCGCCGGGGGCTCCTTTTTCATGCTCTCCAAAAGCGATGCCACCTCGGCGCCGAGTAGGATGATGATCGATGTGTAGTACACCCAGAGAAAAAGGATTGCCAGCGAGGTGAATGAGCCGTAGATCGTGCTCATGTGCGAAAAGTGGGTGATGTAATAGTCGAACAACCACTTCGCCACCTCCCAGAGAATTCCGGCAACCAAGGCGCCGTAGAATGCATAGCGGAAATGATCCCACTTTTTGGGCAGGAAGTAGTAGATGAGAAGAAACAGCGCGGTCGAGAGGACAATCGGCAGCAGGTAGGTCAGAGTCACCGCAACCTGGGGAAAGTCTGAAATCGAAAAATCCAGCAGCGGAATCGTCGTGCGCTTGGCTACCGAGAGCAGAGTGGTCAGCAGAATCGAAAGCAGCAGGAAGACCGCCATCGCCGGGATCGAAATCAGCGAGATAAAGCGCGACTCCCAGTAGGAGCGGTGGCGTTTGGGTCGCCAGATGCGATTCATCGCGATCTCCAGCACGGAGAAAATGCGCATGCTCGCCCACATCAAACCAGCCAGACCGACAAGACCATACACTGTCTTCTGGGCGAGTGTGCCGCTGAACATATCAAAGGCTTTGAGTGTAACCCCTGGCAGCGAGCTGGTGATAAACTCCTGAATCGTGGCGGTAGCGCTTCCGGAGGAGGCGACGAAGTAACTGGTGATCGAGACCGCGAGAATTACGAAAGGCAGAAAAGAGAGAATCGCATAGAAAGAGACCGACGCCGCCAGCGTGGCGCAATCATCCTCAACGAAAGTGCGGTTGTAGAGAGATACGACAAATCGCCAGATCGTCTGTTTCAATGTTTGTCACCGGAAAGCAAAATGCCGATTGGCTTCAGTGGTTCGATGTGATCGCAAACGACCTTCAGCGCGGCGGTGATCGGTACCGCGAGGACAATGCCGATTGCGCCCCAGAGCCAGCCCCAGAAAATGGTCGCCAGCAATTGCGCCAACAGGCTGATATTGAGTTGATCGCCCAGCAGCTTGGGCGTGATCACGTTTGATTCGAAAAACTGCACCAGCATAAAGAAACCGAATACCCAGAGCATCGGCATGAATGAGCCGGCTTCGATCGCCGCCATGATCATCGGCGGAATCGCACCGATGAAAGCGCCGACGTAAGGAATCAAATTCAAGAGCGCTGCCAGCGGCCCCCAGACATAGGCGTAAGAAACGCCACCGATCACCAGCCCCAGGGTGAAAATAACCGCCAGGCCCAATGTCGTCACCGCCCGCACTTGAATGTAACCGGCGAGTTGCCGCGACACCTGCGCCACGAGTTCGGTGGTGGTGCCTTCGGTTTCGCTGCCCATAGCGCGGCGTAAGCGTCGGGTCAGCCCCTGCTGTTCAATCAGGATAAATAGAGTCAGGAGCAGGATCAGGATCAACTGGCCGAAGAAGCTCAACGCGCCGCCGGTCAGTTTGAACAAGTAGGCGGGAACGACAGAGAGCTGCTTGACATCGATCTGGTCGAACATGTTCTCGGCCTGCGCCGGCAACAGAGTCTCGCTCAGCCAGGGGTAACTCTCCACCCAACCGATGCGCAACTCCTGAAACTTCTCCCAATAGCCGGGCAGTCGATTAGCGAAATCCTTGCCCTCACCATAGATCATCATGCCGACGAAGAACATCACCAGCGCCAGCAACAGCATGACAATGATTACCGCAAGCACATGCGGGACTTTGAGTCGCTTGAGCAGTGCGATGGCCGGCCAGAGCATGTAGGCCAGGGTGATCGCGGTCACTAGCGGCACCAGCACCGGGGCGGCGAAATAGCAAAGTGCCGTGAGCGCCGCCAGCGCCAGCAGGGGCACTGCAATCATATTGATGGACAGGGCTCGATCAGATCCGATCACTGCTTTTCTCCGATCAATCCAAGAAACTGGTCTTCATCAAGAATGGCAACCCCCAATTTCTGCGCCTTCTCCAGCTTCGAGCCTGGGTCAACGCCGGCGACAACATAGTCGGTCCTTTTTGATACCGTCGAGGCCACTTTGGCTCCCAGTGCCTGCAGCCGTTTCTTGGCCTGGTCACGAGTGAAGTGTTCTAGTCCGCCGGTCAGCACAAAGCTTTTTCCCGCCAAGGGTTGCGGACCGACTGAGATTTTCAGCTCCGGCAGCCTGCCCCAGGCCGATTGTAGTTTATCGATGACAGCGAGATTCGATTTGTTGTCGAAAAAGTCACGGATACTCTGTGCCACGATTGGGCCGATGCCTTCGAGGGCGCTTAGCCTGTCCAGATCAGCAGTGCGGATGTCCTCGATCTTGCCGAACTCGGTGGCGAGCAGGCTGGCGACATACTCGCCGACATTGGCAATGCCGAGACCAACCAACAGGTGGGGTAGATCAGCCTGTTTGCTGGCCTCGATTGCTGCGACCATGTTGTCCGCCGATTTCTCGGCCATGCGCTCAAGCTCGACAAGTTGCTCTCGCCTTATTGCGTATAGATCGGCGAAGTCGGAGATTAATCCCTGCTCAAGCAACTGCCCAATCAGCTTAGGCCCCAGCCCATCGATATCTACCCCTGACTTGGAAGCAAAGTGAATGATTCGCTCCCGCACCTGTGCCGGGCAGGCAACATTGAGACAGCGGTGATAGGCTTCATCCTCGAGTTTGCTGATCTCACTGTCGCAGACCGGGCAATGCTTCGGCATCCTGAATTTCTTCTCGCTGCCATCGCGGCGGTCGGTGATCGGTTTGACCACTTCGGGGATCACATCGCCCGCCCGCTGAATGATTACCCAGTCGCCGATACGAATATCCTTGCGCTCGACCTCACCAGAATTGTGCAGCGAGGCGCGTCTCACCTCGACACCGCCAACCTGCACCGGCACGAGATGCGCCACCGGAGTCAGGATGCCGGTACGGCCGACCTGAACCTGGATATCCTCAACCTGCGTTTCGCGCTGCTGGGGCGGGAATTTCATTGCAATTGCCCAGCGGGGCGAGCGCGACAGTTCACCCAGCTTGCGTTGCTGGCGGAGCGAATTCACTTTGACGACCATCCCGTCGATGTCGAAAGTCAGCTCGTTACGTTGCGCTTCAAGGCTGTCATATTGTTCGCGCACCTGCGCGGCATCAGCGACTAGTCTTGCGCCGGGCGTGATTTCAAATCCCAGGCGCTCCAACATCTGGAGCAGCTCCCACTGCGTTTCGACGTCGGCCCCTTCAAGAAGCCCGACTCCGTGAGCATAGCAGAGCAGGAGCCGGGACGCGGTTATTCTCGGATCAAGCTGCCGCAGTGAGCCAGCCGCCGTGTTGCGCGGGTTGGCGTAAAGGACTTCGCCGGCCAATTCGCGCTGACGGTTAAGCTCCTCAAAGTCGGTCTTGGCAATAATGACTTCACCGCGTATCTCGAGCAGGCTGGGAGCGTTCTCTAGCTGCCGCGGGACATTCTTTACGGTGCGGATGTTTCGTGTGATGTCCTCGCCGGTCACTCCGTCGCCGCGAGTCGAGCCCAATTCAAGGCTGCCGTTGCGATAGACAAGCTCAACCGCCAGACCATCCAGTTTCGGTTCCGTGACATAGGCGATTGCCTCCGGATCGCCTGACAGTTGCTCATGCACCCGCTTGTCGAATGCTGCGAATTCATCTGGTTTTGAGGCTTTTCCCAGCGAAAGCATCGGCAGCGAGTGTTTCACCGCAGTGAATGCCTGCGAGGGTCTCGCTCCAACCCGCTGGGTCGGGGAGTCCGGTTTCAGGAGATCGGGGAACCGGGTTTCGAGCTCGACCAACTCATCGAACAAACGATCATATTCGGCATCGGAGGCGAGTGGATCATCGAGCACGTAATATCGATAATTATGCTCCTCTATCTGAGTAGCCAGCTCGGCGACCTTCTTAGCTGCCTGATCCCTGTTCATGATGCAGAAGTTAAGCGGCTTGATCGCAGCAGTCAAACAAATGATCGAGGCTGCTCCTGAAAACTCTTGCCAACAAACCGGTCACGGTTATATTGACTGAGTAATCAAGGTTCCATTTTCTCCGGAATGACTGATTTGGGCTTCTGCGACGCTACGGATCGAAAGTGAACGCTGCCACAAACCTGATAATCAAAATCTTGCTTCTGTTGGCAACTCTCACCGCCACCGGTCTCGCTTTTACCCCCTGTACGGCGCATCTGACGCTGTATGGCGAGGCGGCAGGCGACCGGTTTGGCTACAGTGTCGCCAACGCCGGTGATATCAACAAGGATGGCGAGGCGGAAATTCTGGTCGGAGCACCCTACGCCGGCGAGGGTGGCAAGGTCTATCTCTATTCCGGTACCGATGGCTCGCTGATTATCACGTATGCGGCGGAAAATGCGGGCGATCTCTTTGGCTGGTCGGTCGCTGGGGCGGGAGATATCGATGATGATACCTATCCCGATTTTGTCGTCGGAGCGCCCGATTACGATAATTCTACCGGCCGCATCTATGTGTTTTCGGGCCAGAAGGGTGATCTGCTGTTTGCCAAGAGCGGTCACGCAATTGGTGACAAGTTCGGCTATTCAGTGTCTGGGGCTGGTCGAGTAAATGGCGATGAGAATGATGATCTGATAATCGGGGCGATTCGCGATGATCTGGTTGGCTTCAATCGCGGTGTCGCCTATGTGATTTCCGGGGCCGACAGCACTGTGTTGTACAGCCTGACCAGCACCGGCGATATCGAATTCGGATTCAGTGTGGCCGGGGTCGGCGATGTCGACAAGGATGGCTTTGCCGATGTCGCGGTTGGGCAACCCAGCTATGCCAGCGGCTACGGGATGCTGTCGGTGTTCTCCAGCCAGACCGGCGCGGTCCTCGCGGAGTATCTCGGTGATTGGGTCGGCGACGGCATGGGATGGTGTGTTGCAGCGGTGGGTGATGCCAATCAGGACGGCTTTCTCGATGTGGTCTCCGGCGCGCCATACTACGACGGCTGAGTGGAGACCGGGGACGTCGGTCGGGCGTACACGGTTTCTCCAGCAGACAGCAGCGTGATCTCTTACAGCGGCTGTATTATCGGGGAGGCACAGGACAATTTCGGTATCAGCCTGGCCGGGCTGGGGGACATGAATGGCGATGGCAACGCCGATTTTGTCGTCGGCGCGCATCACGCGAACCCCGGCGGCGAGAATTCGGGACGGGCCTCGGTCTTCTCCGGTATCGACGGTACCGAGCTTTGGTCATTGCCCGGTCCGGCCGCCTATGATGAGTTCGGAATCTCGGTTGCCAACGTCGGCGACCTTAACGATGACGGATTTGACGATGTTGCCGTCGGCGCGCATCTGCATGACTACAGCGGCGAAAACGCCGGAGCGGTGTTTATCTACTTACTGGGTGACGCTGATGGCGACGGCTACAATTACCCGTGCGATAACTGCCCACAGGTGACCAATTTCGTGCAGGAAGACAGTGACGCCGACGGAGTTGGCGACAGTTGCGACAACTGCCAGTCCATGTTTAATCCCGATCAGGCCGATGCCGATGGTGACGGGATCGGCGACGTTTGCGACTATGTCTGCGGCGATGCCGACGGCAATACGGTGGTGAATATCACCGATGCGGTCGCGTTGATTCAGTACATTTTCAACGGTGGTCCGGCACCCGAACCCCTGCTTGCCGGAGATGCGAATTGCGATCTGGCGACCAACATTACTGACGCTGTTTACCTGATCAACTACATCTTCAATAGCGGCCCGGTACCCTGCGCCGCCTGCGCCAAATAGCCTCGAACTTCCGGACCAGACCCCGACGAGAGCGGCGTTTCGTGACTCCGTAAGTCCAGAATCGCCTTGACTATGGGCTCGATTACGCTATATTTGAATGAAGGCCCAGACGACTAACGTCGTTACTCGCCTTGTACTACCTTGGTGACTCGAACTAGATGTCAGCGAATATAATGAAAAGGCTGCCGATACATTCGAGTATAGCGTGCGTTCCCCTGTTGGAGGAGGTTTAGATGAAGCAAGTAGTTTGGTTCCTGATTCTAGCACTGGCGATTTCGGCGACCGCTTTCGCCCAGCAGGATCCCGCCGATATTGGCGCGGCGGATACGGTCCGCATCGGGTGTCCGCTTGAGATTTCCCCGGCGGTTGAAGGAGACTCCTTCGGCATCCCGGTCTATCTCTGGTGCGACGAGGATGTCTACGGCTTCAGTCTCGGTTTCAATTACAATAGCGATCTGGTCGAGATCGTTTCCTGGGATCTGACCGGCGGTGTGGTTCCGGTTGCTGCACATGAGAATGTCTATGCGCATTTCCTGCCCGAGCAGAATACCGCGCTGGTGGGCTGGATCGACCTGACCTTTGAGTTGGGAATCGACCCGATGGCCTCCGGTCCGGCGCAGTTGCTCGGCACCATGTATATGAAAGTTGTGGGTCAAGTCGACGATCTCGATGTCGATCTGGATTCGGTTTTTGTCGGCCCAGCTGGCGACTTTATTATTGCCGCCGACAGCGGCTCAGGGGCGACCCCCTTCATCGTGCAGGTTACGCCGCAATACGTCGACTGCGGCACGGCCGATGTGCACCTCCAGGGTTACCTCTGTGGTGATGCTGATTTCGATGGCCTGGCGAATATCACCGACGCGGTTTACATCATCAACTACATCTTCAACAGCGGCCCGGAGCCGACCCCCTACGCAGCGGGTGACGTCAATTGTGATACGATTGTCAATATTACCGACGCTGTTTACCTGATTAGCTGGATTTTCGGTGGCGGGTCAGGACCCTGCGATACCGATAACGATGGTCAGCCGGACTGCTAGCAGTCCCTGAAAGCTTGAAAATAGAGAGCGGGCGCCAGGTGGCGCCCGCTTTTCTCATTTTGGTCTGCCGCGTTCTTTGCCCTGATCTCTCAGAATTCTGCGCGCACCAGTTGCGAAACCGGTTTGGTTCACTTATAATCCCAGCATGCTGGTGCTCAGCAAAAGAAGACTGAAACTGGTACTGCGTTCCGACGCAGGCGCGATTGACATCTATGACGCGCTGACCAATCCGCTGAAGCTCGCGATCTGGTTTTGCAATAAGGCGGATATCAATCTCAAGCTGCGCGGTCATGTCAAAATCGAGGGCGAAAACTGCGCGGCGACATCTTTCCCGGAGAAGGCGATCAAAGGGACGATCATCGACCTCGATCCCAATCGGCGGATCAAGTACACCTGGCCGATCTCCGGGGTCGATACCGAGGTCGTCTGGGAGGTCTACGACAAGGGCCGTCACTGCAATGTGGTGCTGACCCACGCGCGGGTGCCGGAGAAATCCCTCATGATGGACGCCTGGATTATCTATCTCTATAATCTGCAGGCATTTCTCAAGACGGGCCGGCCGATCTACCGTTTCGACTACAAACGAATCGACAAGCGCACGGTTAAGCGCGAAATCTTCATCGAAAAGCTGCCACCGGTGATTTGGAAAGCGCTCACCGACCAGGAGGCGCTGCGAGGCTGGTTTGCCGAAGGAGCCGAGGTCGATCCGCAGGTGGGCGGCAACTACCTCTCCGGCTGGAAGGACAAGAATGGCAAGCCGGCCGGGCCAACGGAGATCGCGGAGCTGGTCGAAAACCGCAAGCTGGTCTATGGCTGGAAATTCTCCGGCGAGGGCAAGTCGGGCGATCAGGTTACCTGGGAGCTGACTCGGATAGGTGAAAAGACCAGAGTTAATCTCAAGCACTCCGGTTTTGACCCTGAACGCAACAACAAGGACTACGCGCAGGGCTGGCACGCCTATGTCCTGAAACTCAAGGATTTCTGCGAGCGGCGTGGCCGGATATCTTTCCAGGTTCTCGACGGCGACTGGTCGGTCTAGCCGCCCAGCAATCCTGCCAGCGATTTCAATTTCAATCCGAGTTCTTTGGCTGCGAAACGGGAGCTTAGCCCCGCTAACTTCGGACGAGCCGCATCAAGAGCTAGCTCCTCACTGTTAATTTTCCGGACTAAGGACTTATCGAGGCCGTTGAGCCCTGCAACCTGCAGCGCAAACTCGTAGCGCGACATGTACTCCGGCGCCGCCAAGTGGAGTAAGGGAGGTAATTGTTCACAACTAACCAGCGAAGTCAGTGCATATGCCAGCTCGTTAACTTCGGTGGGATTAGTGAACAGGTCAGTCGCCGCCGGGAAGGATTCACCGCTTCTGAGTGCCGCCAGAATCTTCGAATAGAGATTCGGTTTTGCCTTTGGGTCGATAGAGTAGAGCGCACAGACCCGAACGATGCAGGAGTCGCCGCCGGCGTCACGTATGAGTTCTTCTCCCGCCAGCTTTGAGCGACCATAGAAATTGATCGGATTGGGAGTAATACTCTCATCGGGTGGCCCCGACACTCCATCAAAAACGTAGTCGGTCGAAATGTGAATTAAGCGGAAGGCTTGTCGTTGCCGGGCTGCCAGCAGATTAGCCACCAGGTCGCGGTTGCCATTGAGTGCGTAGTCATGGTCGATCTCGCAGCGGTCGACATCAACCGCTGCGGCGCAGTTGAGAACCAGATCGACAGGGTGGGCATTGAGCAGCGACGCGACAGCAGCCGGCTGCGTGAGATCGACCTGCATTGTCCTGACTTGCTCGGGGATTTCAGCGAGCGGTGCCTGATGAAGAACCGCGATGACCTCATGTGCCTTTGCCAGCCGTGGCAGCAGCGCGCTGCCTAACAGCCCGGCGGCGCCGGTAAGCAAAACCTTCATGGTTTGTCAGGCTGCTGGTAGTGCTGCTCGAAAAATGTCTGAGTGGCGGAATCGCTGAGACGCTGGAAAATTCCCGGGTTAGCCTGATACCAGTCGATTGTTTCCCGCAGACCGGATTCGAAAGCTCGCTGCGGGATTTCACCATAGCGCTTCACGAATTTGGCTGAGCTAATCCGATAGAGATGGTCATGTCCCGGTCGGTCGGCAACAAACTCAATCTCTGCGGAGCCGCCAATTTGCTGCCTGATCTGCTCGACCACAGCAACATTCTCACGCTCCGAGTCAGAGCCGATGTTGATCACTTCGCCGGTCGGGAAGTCGGCGATCACGCGCAGCAGCGCGGCACAGAAATCTTCGACACGCAGCCAGCAACGGCGCTGTCTGCCATTGCCATAGAGTGGCAGCGCCAGACCCTGCCGGGCGCGGTGAATGCAAAAAGGGATCAGCTTCTCAGGATACTGGCGCGGTCCATAGTTGTTGCAGGTGCGAACGATTGCCGCCTGTTGCCCGAAAGTCTTAACGGCGGTCTGCACCATGAGGTCGGCAGCGCCCTTGCTGGCGGCATAAGGGCTGGTTGGGTTCAGCGGCGCGGTTTCGTCAAAGCTCTGATGATCTCTGGCCGGGCCATAGACCTCATCGGTGGAGATTTGCAGCAGCGGTAGCTCCCGCTCGCGACACCAGAGCAGCAGATTGACCACGCCGAGGACGTTGCTGCGCACAAAACGGTCGGCGTCATAAAGCGAGCGATCAACATGGGTCTCGGCGGCGAAATTAATCGCCAGGTCGTAATTATCAGACAGTTTGGCGAAGTCGTCAGCTTCCGCCAGGTCGCCCTGGACAAAATCGACACTCGGAGACTCGGTGAGTTCTCCCAGATTGTCCAGCGATCCGGCATAGGTAAGCAGGTCGAAAATAGTGATGTGAGTCTCGGGCTGCTGCTGATGCAGATGTTGAATGAAATTGGAGCCGATAAAACCGCAGCCGCCAAGAATCAGCACCCGGCGCTCAGCCATCCCGCCGCCGCCAGTCATAAGGGATCTCATTGTCATGTGGGTCGAGCCGCTGTTCATCGGGGGTCTTATGGTCGTAGACGCGGTCGGGAAGATTCAGCACGATGGCTTCCTCGCTACCGATATTCTGAAATCCATGATAGACTTGCGGCGGAATCTGCACCAGCAAGCGGTTGTCAGGTCCCAGGCAAAATTCATCGATCTGCCCTCTGGTCGGTGAATCCTCCCGGGAGTCATAGATCACGAGCTTGAGGTCGCCGCTGACCAGGCACATATTGTCAGTCTGATATTCATGGCGATGCCAGGCCTTGACCACTCCGGTGAAGACAGTGGTGATGTAGGCCTGCCCGAATTCCATGAACAGCTTGTCATCGGAGCGCAGCACCTCGAACAGCCGTCCGCGTGAGTCGAGATTGGTCTTGAGTTGCTTGACTTTCACGCCATCGATCACAGAGGAGCCTCCTGTCTCTGCCGCAGTTTGAGCTCTCGCACCAGCCGACTGGCCTGATAGAGCGACTCAAAGGTCCCGGCATCGCTCCACCAACCGTCTAGAATCTTGTGCCCGGCGCGCCCCTGTAG
>JBDRQZ010000018.1:0-12409 GCA_043826025.1 bacterium
CTCAAAAAGGAATATAGCCAATTGCTCGGACCAACCCTCCGAGAGGGCTCGTTGGTCTATGATGAGATCGCCTCCGTGGATGACCTGCCCATCGGAATGATCGATGAGCAAGATGCTGCCAGCTATCGACTCATGAAGTCCGAGCTGCCGACGCTATTCGGCTATGTTGTCGGGCAGCATTCCTGGAAGAGGTTTCTGCATCCGCCGGAGGAGCAACTCTGGCAGGCACAACGCAACGGCAAGGATTTCGAGTTGCTTCCGCCCAGGAAGAAGTCTCAGCCTTGTGCGCTAGTCGGAGTGCGGTCCTGCGAATTGGCAGCGCTGCAGATACACGATAAGGTCCTGGAGCAGGGACCATATCGGGACCCCAATTATCGGCAACGGCGCGAGAGCGCTTTTGTCCTCGCAGTCAATTGCACCAGACCTGGCGGCACTTGCTTCTGCGGCTCCATGGGCACCGGACCAAAAGCTACGCAGGGATTTGATTTGGCGCTGACCGAGGTTTGCCGCGAGCAGGAGCACTACTTTCTGGTCGAGATCGGTTCCGCGAAGGGGGCGACCATTCTGCAAGGTCTGCCGGTAAAAGCGGCCACCAGCGCGCAAATCGAGGTAGCCCGTAAGCTGCTGGAAAGCGCCAGTCGCAACATGGGTCGTGAATTGAGTACGGACAATCTCAAGAGCATTCTCTACGACCAGTTCGATAGTCTCCACTGGGAGGAGATTGCCAAACGTTGTTTGAGTTGCGCGAACTGCACGATGGTTTGTCCCACCTGTTTTTGTTCCAATGTCGAGGACTCCACTGACCTGACAGGCACACAGGTGTCGCGACTGCGGCACTGGGATTCCTGCTATTCGGTTGACTTTTCATACATTCACGGCGGCAGCATTCGCAACAGCGTCGCGGCTCGTTACCGCCAGTGGCTGACTCACAAGCTGGCCTACTGGGTGGACCAATTCGGCACTTTCGGCTGCGTGGGTTGTGGCCGCTGCATAACCTGGTGCCCGGCGGCAATCGACATCACGGAGGAAGCAAAGGCGTTCCGGGCGGCAGCCAATAACAGTGAGGTAGTCTGAGGAAGGGCGAGATATTATGGAAAATCTTGAAGGAATCCTGAAAGAACATCCCTTCTTCGCGGAGCTGAATGATGAGCACATCGCGCTTCTGGTCGGCTGCGCCAAGAATGTGGTGTTCAAGGCTGGTGAGTTTTTGTTTCGCGAGGGCGAAGACGCTGAAGTCTTTTATATCATCCGGCACGGCAAAGTCGTGGTCGAAACTTTTGTGCCCCAGAAGGGGCCGGTTTCGATCCAGACCCGCGAAGCGGGCGAGGTGCTCGGCTGGTCCTGGCTGGTGCCACCTTACCATTGGCACTTTGATGCCCGTGCCTTCGAGTTGACCCGCACGATCGTGCTCGATGGCAAATGCCTGCGCGACAAACTCGAAAAAGACCATGACTTGGGCTATGAGATCATGAAGCGTTTCTCGCTGCTGATCGCTCAGCGGCTGGAGGCGACACGCTTCCAACTGATGGACATCTATGGCAACCCGTCAGACAAAAAATAGCACTCTCGATCTGGTTGACCCGATGCTGGTTCAGCCATTCCGGATTGCAAAACGGGTCCGGGAGACCGCCGATACTTTCTCGCTTGAGTTGACCCCGCCGCGCGGTTTCGGCGATTTCTCCTTTCTGCCGGGTCAATTCAACATGCTCTATGTGTTCGGCGTCGGCGAGGTGCCGATTTCGATTTCGGGAAACAATGCGGAAAAACAGAAGCTGATTCATACGACCCGCGCCGTTGGTGCCGTGACCTCTGCGATGAGCCGCTTGAAGATTGGAGATTCGCTGGGTGTGCGCGGCCCCTATGGTGTCGGTTGGCCGGTGACTGAGGCTGTGGGGCATGATGTGGTGGTGGTAGCGGGCGGTATCGGGTTGGCGCCGTTGCGCCCGGTGATTTATCATCTGCTCGAACATCGGGCCGAGTATGGCCGCGTGATTCTGCTTTACGGTTCGCGCACCCCGGAAGATATTCTCTATCCAAAAGAACTTGAACGTTGGCGCGCGCGCTTCGATTTTGAAGCCCATCTGACCGTCGACCGCGCTACCGGCAAATGGCATGGCAATGTCGGCGTCGTCACCGAGTTGATCCATCGTTCGCCCTTTGATCCGCAGCATTCACTGGCGATGATCTGCGGACCGGAAATCATGATGCGCTTCACGATCCTTGAGCTGGTCAAACGGGGTGTGAGCGAAGATCGCATCTACGTTTCGATGGAGCGCAACATGAAATGCGGCGTCGGGCTCTGCGGTCACTGTCAGTTTGGTCCGACCTTTGTCTGCAAAGATGGTCCGGTCTACAGGTTCGATACTATCAAGAACCTGTTTACCAGGAGAGAGCTGTAGTATGGCCACGCGACGCAAACCGACCCTGGCGGTCTGGAAGTTTGCTTCCTGCGATGGTTGCCAGCTCAGCCTGCTCGATTGCGAAGATGAATTGCTGGCGGTCACCGATCAGATCGAAATCGCCAATTTCCCGGAAGCCTCGCGGCGGGTAGTCAAGGGACCTTACGATCTCTCGCTGGTTGAGGGTTCGATCACCACACCTCACGATGCCGAACGAATTCACAAGGTCAGGCGAGCGTCCAAGTTTCTGGTAACAATCGGCGCCTGCGCGACAGCGGGCGGCATTCAGGCGCTGCGGAATTTTGCCGATGTCGAGGAATTCACCCGCGTCGTCTACGCCTCGCCGCAATATATCTCGACCCTGGGAAAATCAACTCCGATTGCCGACCACATCTTCGTCGATTTCGAACTGCGTGGCTGCCCGATCAACAAATATCAACTGGTCGAAGTAATCAGCGCTTTTCTCAATGGCCGACGTCCCAATATCTCCGCCACGAGTGTCTGCACTGAATGCAAGCGACGGGGGACGGTCTGTGTGCTGGTCGCGCATGGAACACCCTGTCTCGGACCGGTGACCCAAGCCGGCTGCGGCGCAATCTGCCCCGCTTACAATCGGGGTTGCTATGGTTGTTTTGGGCCGAAGGAAACTCCCAACACTGATTCGCTGGGCGAGATCTGGCGCAAGCTCGGCGTCACTGACCCCGACCTGGTGCGCGCATTTCGTGGGTTCAACGCTTTCGCCGAGCCATTCCGCAAGGCAAGTGAAGATTATGAAAAGTAGGAACATCAAAGTCGACTATCTGGCGCGGGTGGAAGGCGAAGGTGGTCTCTTCGTCAAGATCAAAGGCGATCAGGTGGTCGAGGCCAGGTTCAATATCTTCGAGCCGCCGCGCTTTTTCGAGGCCTTCCTGCGCGGTCGCAAGTATACGGAGCCGCCCGATATCACCGCACGCATCTGCGGCATCTGCCCAATCGCTTATCAAATGAGTTCCGCGCATGCGATTGAGAGTATCTGCGGTGTGACGATGCCGAAGCCGTTGCGCGAACTGCGTCGTCTGCTCTATTGCGGTGAGTGGATCGAATCGCATGTGTTGCACATCTATATGCTCCATGCGCCCGATTTTCTCGGCTATGAAGATGCGGTGCAGATGGCGAAAGACCACCCCGAAGCGGTGACCAAGGCGCTGCAACTGAAGAAGGTTGGCAACGATCTGGTGACCCTGCTTGGCGGTCGTGAGATCCACCCGATCAATGTGCGCGTCGGCGGCTTCTATCGTGTCCCTCACAAACGGGAGTTTGCCGAGATCGAGGAAAAGCTCAAGTGGGCGCGCGATGCGGCGATCGAGACGGTCCGCTGGAGTGCGACCTTGCCATTTCCCGAGCTGGAACAGGATTATGAATTCGTCTCGCTGCGGCATCCGGAAGAATATCCTTTCAATGAAGGTCACATCGTTTCGAATCGCGGCATTGATATTGAATACAAAGACTTCCTCAAGCACTTCGAGGAAGAACACGTCGAGCACTCCACTTCGCTGCATGCCAGAATAAAGGCGCGTGGTGGCTATCTGGTCGGCCCGCTGGCTCGCTACGCACTGAATTTCGACAAGCTGCCGGCCTCGGTGCGCAAGCTAGCCAAAGAGGTCGGACTCGGTAAGGTGTGCAGCAATCCCTTCAAGAGCATCATTGTGCGCTCGCTCGAGACAGTGTTCGCTTGTGTCGAAGCGCTGCGCATCATCAAAGAATATGAGCAGCCCGACGCCCCGGCGGTCACTGTCGAGCCGCGAGCCGGTACCGGTTATTGGGCCACCGAAGCGCCGCGAGGCATGCTCTATCACCACTACACAATCGATGCGGAAGGCGTAATCACCGCAGCCCGCATTATCCCGCCGACCTCACAGAATCAGAAGGCAGTCGAAACCGACCTGCTCGACTTCGTTAAACAGAATCTCAAACTTGCGGATAACAAGCTGACCTGGCAGTGTGAACAGATCATCCGCAACTATGACCCCTGCATCTCCTGCTCCTGTCATTTTCTCAAGCTCAAAATCGAGCGCGAGTAGGGTGGGAGCGATGCCTGATACCCCCGCAGTTGTGGTGATCGGCATCGGCAATGATTTCCGGCACGACGACGCCGTCGGTCTGGAGGTTGCCCGATTGGTACGGAGGGCCCGGCTCGATAATGTCATTGTCGTTGGCGGAGTCAGTGATGATTACGCGCTACTGAACGCCTGGCAGGAGTGCGATTGCGCGTATGTTGTCGATGCGACGACCTCCGGGAGCGAGCCCGGCACGATTCGCAGCTACGATGCGCTTGCCGACAACATTCCGGCCGAGCTGTTCAGTTCCTTTTCGACTCACACTCTCAATATTCCGAAGACAATCGAACTCGCGCGGACCCTGGCTAGGCTGCCACGACAACTGACGGTTATAGGTATCGAGGGCGGCAACTTCACCCACGGCGAGGGGCTTTCGCCAAAACTCGAACAGGCTGCGGCCGAGGTCGCCGCGTCAATAATCCATTCCTGCCGCTCTCTGTCTCGCGTATCAAAGTAGGAGGACGCTACAGTGCATGAGATGTCACTGCTGGCCGATATTCTGCGCAAGATCGAATCGATAGCGCGGCAGAACAAGGTGGATCAGGTGCTCAAAGTGCGTATCAAGTTGGGTGCACTCTCGCACATCTCGCCGGAACACTTTCGCGAACATTTTGAGGCTGCCGCTCCCGGCACTCCGGCGGCAGGCGCCAAGCTTGAGATCGAAGCACTTACCGACATCAACGATCCGCATGCGCAGAAGATCATCCTCGACAGTGTGGAGTTGCCGTCCGAATGAACCCTGCCTCAGACAGATCGCCAGTCGGCGGAACCGAACCGGTTCTCCAGCGCCTGCAACTTGAGGTACGCGGTCTGGTCCAGGGAGTCGGCTTTCGACCATTCGTCTACAGACTTGCGAACATGCTGCAGCTGACTGGTTCCGTCCGCAACAACTCGCAGGGCGTGCAAATCGAGATCGAAGGCGCAACGACCGCTCTGTCGGAATTCCAGCGTCGACTGGTTGCCGAGCTGCCCCCGCTGGCGCGGATCGATTCAGTAGACTGCGATGAGCTGCCACTTCGGGGCGACGGCGCGTTTTCGGTTGGCCGGAGCGACGCAAGCGGTGCCTCCAGTGCGTTGGTACTGCCTGATATGGCCACTTGTCCCGATTGCCTAAGCGAGATCCTCGATCCCGGCGACCGTCGCTATCGCTATCCCTTCACCAACTGCACAAATTGCGGTCCGCGCCTGAGCATCATTGAGTCGCTTCCTTACGACCGACGGAACACTACTATGAGCGAATTCGTCATGTGCGCTGCCTGCCGGGCGGAGTACGAGGACCCGACTAATCGCCGCTTCCATGCGCAGCCTAATGCCTGCCGGGAATGTGGCCCCGGAATCGAGCTGCGGGACTCGCAAGGCAATCAGCTTGCAGGTTCAGAAGAGACTCTCAGTCACACCTGCCGCCTGCTGCGTGAAGGTCGGATTGTCGCGTTGAAAGGTCTTGGCGGCTTTCAACTCCTCGTCGATGCTCGCAGCGACAGTGCAGTTCAGGAATTGCGTCGACGCAAGGCAAGACCGAGCAACCCACTGGCGGTCATGTTTCCGACATTGACGGCTGCGGCAACGGAATGCGAAATCACCGAGAGTGAGGCTACTCTGCTACAATCGCCGCAGGCCCCGATTGTGCTGCTGCGACGGCATCTCGGTGTCTCTCAAATAGCGGAGTCGGTTGCACCCGGCAATCCCTGTCTCGGCGTGATGCTGCCCTATACTCCCCTGCACCATCTGCTCATGCGCGACTTAGGTTTTCCAATAATCGCCACCAGCGGTAACTTCTCCGATGAGCCAATCTGTATCGACAATGATGAAGCGCTACGACGTCTGGGCGGAATTGCCGATTACTTTCTGATACATAATCGGCCGGTTGCCCGCCAGATGGATGATTCAGTCATCCAGGTGGTGGATGGTGAAGTCATGATCTTGCGCCACGCGCGCGGTCTGGCGCCAACCTCGATTCCGATGCCCACGCTGGTTGAGCCGGTTCTCGCTCTGGGTGGGCATTTGAAAAACAGTGTTGCGGTTGGGCAGCAGGGTGTCGCGGTGCTGGGACAGCACATCGGCGACCTGGAAACTCGCGAGGCGATTCGGGCATTTGAACGCGAGTCGGAGTCACTGCAGCGACTGCACAACCTTCGGCCCACCATTGTCGTCACAGACGATCATCCCGATTACTACTCCTCTGTGCATGGCGAATCGCTCCAGAAGCCGCTGTGTCGGGTACAGCACCATCTGGCGCACGTGCTCTCCTGCATGGCGGAACATCAGCTTGAACCTCCAGCGCTGGGTATCGCCTGGGATGGCACCGGACTCGGCAGCGACGGTACAATCTGGGGTGGGGAGTTCATTCTTGTGGAAGCCAAAACCTGGCAGCGAGCCGCTCACTTGCGGGAGTTTTCTCTGCCGGGTGGCGATGCCGCCTCCCGCGATCCTCGCCGCAGCGCCCTGGCGCTGCTGTACGAGATGCTTGATGGCAACTTGTCGACCTGCGGCGATGCGCTCAGCAGACTCTCGCTTTCACCCCAGGCACTCAAAACTCTTGAGAAGATGCTCACTCACAATATCAATTGCACGCGAACCAGCAGCGTCGGGCGCCTGTTTGACAGCGTCGCGGCCTTGACCGGTATTTGTCTGCACAGCACTTTCGAGGGTGAAGCGGCGATGCGTCTGCAGTTTGCCGCAGAACAGAGCGCGACAAGAGACAGCTACAAGAGTGGACCTTTCGAAAATCACAAAGTCGACTGGCAGCCAATGATTGAGGGGGTGCTTGGCGATCTGGAAGCCGATCTGCCGCTCGAAGATATTGCGCTCAAGTTTCACCGCACGCTCGCTCATCTGGCTGCCGACGTTGTGTCGGCAATCGGGATTAGCCCGGTGGTGCTGTCCGGCGGTTGCTTCCAGAACCGGCTGCTGCTCACTCTGACCAGCGCAGCACTGAGAGAGCAGGGGATCACAGTCTACAGCCACCATTGCGTGCCACCTAATGATGGCGGACTCGCGCTGGGGCAGTTGTTGGCGGCTACCCTTGACTTGCAGGAGACGAGGTAATCATGTGTCTGGCAATCCCGGGAAAACTAATCACTGAGTCTGGTGGCTCCGGGCTGCAATGCACCGGTCGGCTCGACTTTGGTGGAGTCATTCGTGAGGTGAATCTGGCGTTGGTCCCGGAAGCCAAACTTGGTGACTACCTGTTGGTCCATGCCGGTGTCGCGCTTACGATCCTCAGCGAGGAGGAGGCCGAAATCACCCTGGCCGAACTTGACAATCTCAGCAGGGCCGAGGAATGATGTCGGAGTCGCCAGCAAGCCGTCGCGATCTGGAGCAGTCGCGCAGATTGGTCGAGACAATAAAGTCCGCCGTGACACGCGACTGGAGGATTATGGAGATTTGCGGCGGTCAGACTCATGCCATCCTCCGACATGGTCTGGATCAACTTCTGCCGCAGCAGATTGAACTCGTGCATGGACCTGGTTGTCCGGTGTGCGTAACACCAATCGTCAAGATCGATCAAGCGGTTCAGATTGCGCAGATGCCTGAGGTGATCCTCTGCTCCTTGGGAGATATGCTGCGCGTCCCGGGTAGCCAGACCGATCTGCTCTCTGCCAGAGCGGCAGGCGCTGAGGTACGCATCGTCTATTCTCCTCTCGACGCAGTCGCGATTGCAAAAGCACATTCGGACAAGCAAGTGGTCTTGTTTGCCATCGGCTTCGAAACCACTGCGCCGCTGAACGCTCTGGCAGTTCTGCAAGCGGAGGAGTCGGCTCTGGAGAACTTCTCGATTTTGTCGGCGCAGGTGCTGGTCCCGCCGGCGCTTGAAGCGATCCTCGCTGATCCTGAGTGCCGGATCAACGCCTTACTGGCGGCAGGGCATGTCTGCGCGGTGATGGGCTACACAGAGTATGAGAGTATCGCACAACGCCACAATCTGCCAATTGTTGTGACCGGTTTCGAACCAACCGAACTTCTGCGCGGTGTTCTGGCGGCTGTGCGTCAGCTGGAAGGAGGTGAGCACGAGGTTGAAAACCAATATCCTCGTGCCGTGCAACGGGAGGGTAACCTTGAGGCTCAGAGACTGATGAACACGGTCTTTGCTGTCGTCGATTCAGAATGGCGCGGTCTGGGCGTAATTCCGCACAGTGGGTTGGCGTTGCGTGACAAGTTCTCGCGCTTTGACGCCGAGCGTCGTTTCGGAATCCAGAGTGTCAGGCGCAGCGAATCCTCGACTTGCAGAGCGGGGGAAGTTCTGCAGGGGAAGCTCCGGCCCGATCAGTGTCAGTCGTTCGGTCGGGAGTGCACTCCGGAGAGACCGCTCGGCGCGCCAATGGTTTCCGCTGAGGGAGCTTGTGCGGCATACTATCAGGCAGGCAAAGCAAATCGTCTGTAGCGCAGGTGAAAATGAGTGAAGAAGAGAGAAATAGTATCAACTGCCCGATTCCGGCAGCGGATTCTGGGCGCATTCTCATGGCCCATGGTGGGGGCGGGCGTCTCATGCACCGGCTGATTGCTGACATCTTCGCTCCCGCATTTGCCAATCCGGAGTTGCAGACCGCCCATGATGCAGCCGTGCTCGCTGCGCCTCAAGATCGCCTCGCCTTCACCACAGACTCATTTGTGGTCAAACCGCTTTTCTTTCCAGGCAGCGATATAGGTGCGCTGGCAGTGAACGGGACGGTGAACGATCTGGCAATGGCCGGCGCGAAACCGCTCTGGCTCAGCGTCGGTTTCATCCTCGAGGAAGGGCTGCCGATCTCAGATTTGAAGCGAGTTGTCCTGTCAATGAAAGAAGCCGCCCTGATCGCCGGAGTGAGTATCGTTACCGGCGACACCAAAGTTGTCGAGCGCGGCAAATGCGACGGCCTCTATATCAATACTGCCGGAATCGGCAGCATCTCTCCCGGAATCGACATCGGACCGCAGAGGGTCAGTCCCGGCGACTTGGTGCTGCTGAATGGCGATATAGGTCGCCACGGCATCGCGGTGCTCAGTGCGCGCGTCGACCTCGGCCTCAGCACTTCAATAAAGAGCGATTGCGCCTCTCTGGCCGGATGCGTCGAAAAGTTGGTCGAAGCCGGGCTCGAGTTGCACTGCCTGCGTGATCTGACCCGTGGCGGACTCGCCACCTCTCTGCTGGAGATCGCGGCTGCCGCACAGGTACAGATTCAACTGTCGGGCGAAAACATCCCGATCGGACAGGAGGTCCAATCGGTTTGCGACCTGCTCGGTTATGATCCTCTTTATGTGGCCAATGAAGGGCGCTTTGTGACGATACTCCCGGAGAAGGAAGCGACCCGGGCAAAGCAGATCATCGAATCCGACGCAGCAAGCGTCGGTTGTCAGATAATCGGCAGGGTCTTGCGAAAGGGGACGCCGGAAGTCTCTTTATTAACGCCGCTTGGAGCAGAGCGGTTACTGACAATGTTGTCGGGCGAACAACTTCCCCGAATCTGCTAGCTCCTTCAATAAAACGCTTGCCATTCCCTCGATAATACCGTTAGATCTTTCTGGTACCTGACACCACTGATTCCAAACCAATCGAGGTCCACTTTGGTGATAGTGAGGAGCTTTCTTCAACAGGCTTGCGCCCTCTTTGAACAGGCCACTGAGCTGGCTGACTGCTTGCGTGGCCACTTCGATCGATCTAAGGCGTGCAGCGCTGCCCGCAGGAGAAACCCAAAGTCGCGATTGCCTATCAAGAATTGGGGATTTAGCCCTTGGGCAACTCTTACAAGATCAGTCAGGATTAACCTTAAGCGATTCAATCATTTGCCCGATTTTTTTATTGACACAGATAGTGTAGCTTTTGTATACTCCCAGCACATGAAAGCTGTACTGCAAAAACAACTGTAACGGACAAATTAAACGCATTCAAAGATAGGTAAATGCAAGAACAGAAAACGCAAACGGTAGTAAAGCCAGAGATTGGGGGTATCCCGCTGCGTAGCGGACTTTTCTGGATATCCCTGCTAATCTGTGGGTACTTTCTCATCTTTGCGGCGAGGCTGCTGCCGGCCGTGGACCTAGCCGAGGTGATTGAGACCTCAAATACCTGTCTGGACTGTCATGACGGTCTGGATAAGGGACTGCACGGCACGGTGCATGAGTTATCCACAACAGCCGGACCGGGCGTCGTAGTCGGCTGTGTCAGTTGCCACACCGGCGGGGAAGTCCATATCGAGGATCCCTCGACTGAGAACATCGGCAACCCCAGCAAGCTGGTCCAAGGCGAAGAGGCGGCTCTTTGCTCACAGTGCCACGCGACGCCACATCAGCAGTCAATGCTGGCGAGCGATCCGCATGGACGCGGCGGTGTCAGTTGCAGCAACTGCCACAGTGTCCACAGCGCCAGCGCGGGGCTGGTAATCGATGAGCGGCAGCAATTCTGCTATACCTGCCACCGGACCGTGGCCGCTCAATTCGAGGCCCGTTCCGCTCACCCGCTGCTGGAAGAGAGCGTGCGCTGCACCGACTGTCACAATCTGGGCACGAACAGCGACCCGCTGTTTACGGTCGGACATAACTGGACCTGCCAGAATTGCCACGGCGACAAATCGGGACCCTTCCGCTTCGAGCATCCGGTCGTCTACGCACACCTGGTCGAGGGCGGCGGTTGTGTCGAGTGCCACAGCCCACATGGCTCCGCTAATGATCGGTTACTGAACCAGGCGGGCGACGGGCTCTGCTGGCAATGCCACGGCACGCCGCCGACGCATTTGATTGCTCACGACGGCCTTGCGACCGGTTTCGCCTGCGTCGACTGTCACACCGACATTCATGGTTCGTACGACAACAGCAAGTTCCTCGATCCGGATCTGGGAATGAAGATGTCTGTCGACTGCATGCAATCCGGTTGCCATGTGATAGGGGAGTGAGATGAGCAAGATCAAAAAACATATTCATCTGTGCCTCGTCATCGCGGGCTTGTTGAGCAATCTGCTCTTCACAACCTCAATGGCGCAGGATCTCAGCGGTCGACTTAAACTTGGCTACGTGATCGTTGATGATGAGGGCAACCGATCGGTAGATCGTTCTGCTTTCAACTATTATGAAGGCGGCAGCTTCAGTCTTGAAGGTCTCCGCTATCGCTTCGATAATGGTATGCGCCTGCGTGGCGATTTGCAGCATTTGACCATGAACAATCGCAATCTGTCGCTTGGTCTCGATAAAGCCGGACTCTTCGGCATCGCCATCAGCCATCACAAATACCGTCGGATTTTCAGCTTCGAAGGCGACAAAGCCACTAAGCGGCACCGCACCGGCGGCAAATTGTGGGTTCAGCCGCACCGCTATGTGAAACTGTTCGGCGGTGCCGACTATGTCCAGAAACAGGGTGACCTGCTTCCATTCTATGATGCGGCAACTCCACCGACGACGGAGATCTTCGACTATTCGCAGCTCTCCTTAAACGGTGGTGTGGAGGCCAACTATCTGGGGCGCAGTCTGCGTGCCGAGTACCGGACCCTGAATTTCAAGGATGAGCTTAGTGCGGCGCGAGATCAGCAACGCCAACTGATGCAGGTACAGGCGCAGTTGCCGTTGCCGCGACTCGAATGGGTGACGGTCACCGGTGGCTTCCGGCATTTCGAGAGCAAGTACAAAGACTCCGACTTCACCTTCAGCGCCAACACCGGCTGGGTGAGTGGTCTGGCGCAGTTGCCGCAGGGTTTCTCGGCGCGTTACCATTTCAAGTTTGACCGCGCCAGTTCCGACAGCGATTTGGTGGCTACTGACAATCTCAGCAACGCCTTCTATCTCGGCTACGAAATGCCCGGTCGGTTGCGTTTGAGTGGGGGTTATCAGACCGATGTCAATGATGATTTCGAGGATGAGATCAAGGGCAGTGGCGTCTACTTGTCTGGCTGGGGCCGGCCGGTGCCCTATATCGAGCTGCAGGGAGAATATGGCAGTCGCAAGGAGGAG
>JBDRQZ010000019.1:0-6647 GCA_043826025.1 bacterium
CATTTGGATCAGGGTAGTAGGTGCAGAATTGTATTGGGAGAGCTAGCGCGACATCGGCATTGTGGAAAGTGGGCGTAAAGGTTCCGAAAGACCAGTACGCCGGCAGCGCACTTACCGCAATGTTGTCAGCCCAGCTCCCGAGACCGCGGGGTAGCTCGAATTCGAGCGTGTAGCACAACTGATAGCTCGAACTCGCCGGGATGCCTCCGGCAGGGCTGGCGCCGCTGATGCGGAAGGTCTCCGGTGAGACGTTGTCAACCTGCGCAATGACGTTGAGGCCGGCCGGATCGAACGCGTCCAGGACGGCGAACTCCTCGTTGACATAGCCGTGACTGCCATAGTTGGGTTCAAAACGGAAGTCGCCGACGCCGACCAGGCTGACCTCAAAGCCAAGAGTCATGCTGTGAATGGGAACGCTGTTCTTAATCCAGACCTCCAGCCGATTCTTACGGCCAATCATTCCTTCGCCGCCACTGTTTATCTTGAAGATGACATCCCCGGTTCCGCTGCTCTGCGGCGTAGTGTTCATGAACACGGCAAGTTGTCTGTTGTTCGGGATATCGGGGCTATTCTGGACAGATACGGCAATATCCACGTCGCCATCGCCGTCAAGGTCACCGACAGTCATAGCAGTACCATAGTCATTCCAGTCCAGCAATGTGCTGAAGTCGGTCCGGCTCGAGAAAGTGCCGGAACCCAGGTTCTCGAACACGGAAAACGTGGGGGCATAGGAATTGTTGTAGCCACTGGCGAAAGAAGCCAGGTCCGGATCGCCGTCTCCGTCAAAGTCGAACGCCTTGATGGCGACATGCTGGCCGGGAAAAGCGTCGTATGCGACCGGGGCCGCAAAGGTGCGTGAGCCGGCATAGCGGAATACATGAACGTTGTCGGCGTTGGCTGAGCTGCCTACCGCCAGGTCGGGATGCCCGTCCCCGTTGAAATCCGCAGCGGTAATGCAGTTTACCGGTGCATAGACGCCACCAGTCGACAGATTCGTCCGATTGGGGAACCAGTTGTTGACGACACCGGTGTTGAAGTAGGCGATAACGTTGATGATATTCGTCGAGCTGTTATTCACGGCCAAATCCATCCGGCCGTCGCCGTCGAAGTCGGCAGCAACGATGTCTGACGGATGGTTTCCGGCCTCATAGATACTCTGCTGCGTCGAGAAGGTGCCATTGCCTGCATTCGGAATGACGACCAGATCACTATAGTACGACGCGAGAGTGACCGCCAGATCCAGGAAACCGTCGTTGTTGAAATCAGCAAGGGTCATGGCACTCGAGCTGCCGCTTCCGCTGACCGGATAATCCTGCCTGGTGGCCCAGGTGCTGCCGGTCCACCGAAAGACACTCACGCTGCAGGGTATACGATTCAAGACTACCAGATCTATGTCACCATCATTGTCAATATCTCCGCCAGCGACGGCAACCGGTATACCATCTGACAGGATTGACGTCTCGGTGTTAAAGAGGCCACCGTTGTTGAAACGGATGAGGACATTTTCTTCAACGAAGTTGGCCACGGCAAGATCGAGATCTCCATCATTGTCATAGTCAGCCGCAACTACGTTTATCGGCTGGGGATTGCCATACCAACCTTGCGTGCTGTAATAGACGGGCGCGTTGAACGTCGGGCTGCCGAGGGCGTCGCCGGCAAGCGGAAACGCAGCAAACAGACTTAGTGCGAATATGAGTGCGAAAAGCCTCAGTCTCTCGACCCGGGCCATGATATCGACCGCACAGCGGCTCCGATGGTTCTCTTTTCTGCCCACGATTTCCTCCCCTGCCCTCCGGCAGTTGCTAAGATTGGCAAAAACATGAATTTGCTCTTGTTCGCCCCGGCACTGGCTGGTCAATTCACCTTTGGACATCGTTGATTCCTTCCTGCTTTGGTTAGCGCTTGTTTCCTTGTCTTGCCTTTCGTTCTGCATCTGCCTCGCTCTCCTGTTTATCTGCCTCTGCTTCATCATCTCTTTCCGTCCTCAAGCACTTAGTCTGGCGCCCAGAGCAATCGTTCTCCGAAGAGGCTCGGTTTTTGGTCGCGATGGTTGGTTTCACAGGAAGGCGTCGAGAATGATCGTTGAATCACAACGAGTTAGCGGGCCGGGCGCGAATTGGCCCCACGGCAAAAAAAAGCTAGAAGACCTGCCCTTCGGCTGGTAGCAGAGCGGTCGAATGTGGAGATTTCTGTCTGAGTGCAATCTGAAGGAACTGATGCTGTGGTCGCAGTTTGGTGACGGCAGGCAGCATGTGAATTCTGCAGAGGTGGACAGCGAGTGAGGCTTTGCTCACGAAAGAGTCCGGATGACTAGGAGGCTCTGCACCGCACTTGAGATCTGATATCCAATTGACATGGAGTTTCAGATCACTAGTTTGGGGCAAAGAGTATCTGCTCCCGGATCAGACATCAGGGCAACCGAACATTCCAAGAGGCGAGAACACCCATGAGAATGCCATCAGTTATCTGCTCAACTCTTTGCGCACTGCTGTTTTCCGCATGCCTGGTTGCTGAAACATCTCTTGATCTCCAAGCCCAATTCGAAGCAACGGTGCAGGCGCAAAACCTCGACTCGGCCGAGATTCTCTTCGAGAATATGTTAGCCGATCCGCAATTGCGCGCCGCGTCGGACACAGGATTCGTCAAGACTGCAAAAACACTTGCTGAGCAGTATGCGATGGCCGGCAATCTCGCGAAGGCTGTCGCGATTCTTGACAAAACGCTCCCGCTGGCTGAGCAGGCATATGGTGAGGCGCAGCCGGAAACCGCAGTTCTTCATAATAAGCTGGGGATGATGATGGCGCAGTCCGGCGAGATTGATGCCGCACTATCGCATTTCCAGCGGGCGCTGACGATCTTTGAGAATGCCGGGGAAGACTGGAGGCCGATGGTGGCCTCGGCCGCCAAGAACTGCGCTCTCTGTCACACGGCCCGCGACGAGTTTTCTCTGGCTGAACCCCTTTATCTCAGGGCATTGAGAATATACCAAGTGGTTACGGATACTATCGATTATCAGATAGCGGCAATCATGAATAACCTTGGTGGTATCTACATATATTGGGGCGAATATGCGCGCGCCGAGCCGTTATTCGAACAGGCGATGCCGATCATGTCCAGTTCCATGGGAACGGAGCATCCCGCAGTAGTCCAAATCGTCTGTAATCGAGGAATCTGCACGGAGAGACTGGGCCGGCTCGATGAATCGGAGCAGTTGTACCGCGACGCAATCGTGGCTTATGACAAGATTTATGGTGAGGACTCAGATGCTGCCGGCGAAGTTCTGCATGCTATCGCGCAGCTCAAGCTGGTAAAAGGCGAATTATCGGAATCTGATAGTCTTTACCGTCGCGCCATAGCGGTCAGAGAAAAAACGCTGGGAAAATCCCACAATCTTGTCGGCGCCAGCCTGCAGGGACTGGCACGTGTAAAAATGCAACTTGGAGATTACGATCTGGCGGCCGAGCTGCTCGACTCGGCTTTGGCTATCAGAACAAACGCCACCGCGCCTGACCATCCTGATGTCGCGAAGGTGCTGGTTGATATTGCTAAGTTGAAAATCGCTACCAGGCAGTATGAGGAGGCCGACGAAGTACTCCGCCGAGCACTGGGGATCTACCAGAATTTCTGGGGGGATTCACACCCGGATGTTGCCTACACCTATGAATTGATGCGCCGTAATTCCAGAAACAAAAAGAACTATGAACAGGCGGAGTACGCAGCGCGCCGGGCCTTTGAAATCCGGCATCGAATCCTGCTTGAGAATGCGAATATGTTGTCAGAGCGGAATGCACTGATCTTTGCAGGAAATGCGCGCCAGGCTGCTAATGGTTTTCTCTCCGCGCTCAAAGATCAATCGCCCGACGGCAAATTTACGGAGCGCCAGTGCGCCGACATTATCATGGCCGTCAAGGGGCAGATTGTAGATCAAATGAATCGTCGCCAACAGAGGCTGCGAGAATCGGACAATCCGGAAGTGGAACACTTATTGGCGGCGCACCAAGCGGCAGTTGCTGAGGTCTCGCATCTGACCTATGGACAGGCCGCCGTCGAGCCCGATGAGCGCTACTTGAAGCAGCTAGACTCGCTTTCGGCATTGGTACAAAGCTGTGAGACGGAGTTGGCTCGACTCGGACTCAACCGGGACACGGAAGCTATCACGGTCACCGGAGAGCCAGAAACCATCGCCTCGCTGCTCCCCGTCGGTGCCGCGTTGATCGAATTTCTCAGGTATTCCTATCTTGCTCCATCTGAGGAGAACAGTGAAGACCGATATTTGGCTCTGGTTTCCTCCAGGAATGGAGTCCAGTTTTGTGGAGATCTTGGTGAGGCGGCGGTTATTGACTCTGCAGTTTCCAAGTTTCGACAACATCTTGACGCGGTATCGTCTGAATGGCCAGACCTGTCCACCGACAGACAAACTGAGGCCGATGAACTCCTGCAACGGCTCTATAGTCTGGTGTGGTCGCCGTTTGCCGCCGAAATCAAGCCGAACGCTCAGCTACTCATCTGCCCAGATGGCGCCATGAACTTGCTCTCATTCGGCTCTCTCAAGGATGATCAAGGCAAGTATCTGGTCGAACTGCACCCGATCAGTTATCTATCTGCCGGGAGGGATCTGCAGCGCATCGCCGAGCCTGCAACGCCCGGAGATGGCCTACTGGCTTTGGGGGATCCTGACTTTAACTCCTCTGTCAGTTCTCGTTTGACGGCTATCGGCAGTATGACAACAGTGGCGTCGTATACGGCCGGCTCGACCGAGCCGCCGCCGATTCTCCGTTCTAGTTGTGATTTCCATCGTGGTAAAGCACTTCCCCCGCTCAAATACAGCGCGCGCGAAGTAGATCGTATCGCGTCTCACTGGAGGACACGATTCGGTGAAGAGCCGGTGGTCTTACTCCAGGAGGCTGCCAGCGAAGATAATTTCAAGTCGCAGGCAGGAGGCAAGCAGGTCCTGCACATTGCTTCACACGGGTTCTTTGCCTCCGAAGACTGTCAGAGTCAGTCCGATCAGAGGTTGCCGGCCTCGATCAGTGGCGGTCTCCCCGATAACCCGTTACTGCGTTCCGGCATACTGCTGGCCGGAGCAAGCCGGCCTGAGGAAGACGGCGCTGTCGCAATCGAAGATGGTGTGCTGACTGCCTACGAGGTTGCCGGACTTGACCTAAATGGAGTCAAGTGGGTGGTGCTTTCCGCCTGTGAGACCGGACTCGGCGATATTGAGGCGGGTGAAGGCGTTTACGGGTTGCGCCGCGCCTTCGAGTTGGCAGGTGTGCGCACCGTTATCAGTTCACTTTGGTCTGTTCCTGATAAAGAGACGGCAGGGACGATGGACCTGCTCTACGGCAAGGAGCCCGAGAATCTCGCCGTTGCATTCCAACAGGTAGCGATTAGCCAGATTCGGGAATTACGAGAACGTGAGATGCCGGATCATCCCTATATTTGGGCAGCATTCGTCACGACCGGCGCCTGGTAGGCCTCTGCTTACTTTCGGTCGCCGTCAGACTTGATGATGAATTGCTGCACGACTTCGACCGTGTCCGTGTCTACGATATCAAGAATTCTGAGCTGATACTTTCCGGCAGTAAGCAGAAGGCGCAGGTCCAGGTTCCCCTTCGCGTCGAAGTCGCGGTAGTCCTCAAACCGATAACTCGGTTTATCCGCAGACACCGGCTCTATCATCAGGTTATACTTGTGGCCGGCCTCTGGATCGAGGTAGTAGCTCAGATCGAGAATGCATTCATCGGCGCTTGAGACGAATACTGCGACTGAATCCTGACCCCGTTGATGAGGTGTGAGTCTGGCGGCGAGGTGGGGTACTCCCTCCTGCGACGGAAGCTGTGACAGTATGACAATCAACAACAGCGCTGCGGCAGCGGCATAAGCGGGAAGCGGTTGCCACAGAAATCTGTGGCCAATATCGAGAATTCTTGCTGGCTTTGATCGCTTACCCTGTTCATAGGTCATTGAGTTAATCAACGGCAGCTCGGCGTCACTGATAAGTTCACCCAGTTCTTCGGGCAGAGATCGCAACTTTTCGCAAATGCTCTGACATAGTTCGCAGGTCTCCAGATGATCCGTGATCTGTACTCGTTCAGCGGGCGACAGTCCTTCGGGAGCGAAAGTGTACTGATCTAGTGTCTGTCCTGTCGGATGATCCTCGAACAGAATCTCCGAGCCTGGCTCGGTAGCCAGTTCAAACAATGCCTTCTCGCTTTCGAAGCACTTCTGACACTCAGGACATTGTTGCAGATGATTCAGCAAGTCAGCTTTGCTTGATTCGCTCAACGTTCCCGCAACCAGCAGCGGAATGCGATCCAGGTAGTCGGTATGTTTTACTGAGTGTGACATAATACTTCTACTTAAACATCTTCCACTCTCATGTGCTTAGTCTGGCGATCACAGCGGAGGTTCACGATTTCTCCAGAGATTCCAGTTTCTTTTGAGCTTCTTGTCGGCACTGCCACATCTTGCGCTTGATTGTCCCCTCGGCGACCTTAAGTGATTCTGCAACTTCACCATAGGTCTTCTTGCCAATAAAAACCATCCGCCAGAGCCTGCGGCATTCATCTGGCAAGGCCAAGATTACCATGCAGGCGATCTTTCGTCTGTTCCTTGAGATCAGATCTTCCTCGGCGCTGGGTGAATTG
>JBDRQZ010000020.1:0-9866 GCA_043826025.1 bacterium
ACTTTTTCCCAATCTTCAGACCCAACTTCAGTGCAGCCAGGTTCTTCTCTTCAGTGCCGCGCGGCGCACGCATCGTGACCACCTCCTGCAACGCTTTCTCAGAGACGATACCGGTAAGTGCGCAAATCGCGCCGAGGGAGATGATATTCGCGACCATCGGCACGCCGATGTCGTGCCGCGCCAACTGCGTAAAGGGAAAACCATGATAGTTCGAGGTCGGGACCTGAGTCACCATATCCTGGTCGACAACCAGGATGCCACCCTCCTTCAGGTCGGAAAAGTAGGTGTCGCAGGCCTCCTGTGTCAACGCCAAAAGTAGATCGAGCTTCATCGGCTTGGGATAGCTGATCGGTCCGTCGGCGATCACCAGATCGGCGCGCGAGGCACCACCCCTGGCCTCCGGGCCGTAACTCTGCGTCTGCACCACGTTGCGGTCGTCGATAGTCGCAATCGCCTGCGCCAGCACCACGCCTGCAAAAATCAGACCCTGACCACCGGAGCCGGAGAGACGGATCTCGAAGCGATCGTCCTTATCCGGAGTGGGCTTGTGATTATTCTTCGGCTTACTCATCACTTACTCTCCTGCAGCTTGGCGATCAGTTGGTCATAGCGGTCGCAATACTCTTCGCGCTCGACATCGCAGAACACCCCGGTGAGCAACTTGCCGGCGACCTTCTCCGGCGGCATCTTTTCCGCCGCCTTGAGCGGCAGCGCAGTCTTCTTGAATTCCTTCATCATCGCGACTGCGTCGCCGAGACGGTTGAGTCTGCCGAAATAGGTGTGACAATTGCTGAAAGCATCGACTACCGAAAAGCCGCGTTTCTCAATCGCGTCCTTGATCAGTTTGTCAAGTTGCTGTACATGATAGACAGTCCCACGCGCGACATAGGTCGCACCCGCGCCGATCGCCAACTTCGGCACATCGAAGTTGTACTCCTTGTTGCCGTAGGGCGCGGTGGAGCCGAAGCTCTCCGTCGGCGTGGTGGGTGAGGCTTGCCCGCCGGTCATGCCGTAGATGTGATTATTGATCAGGATGAGCGTGATATCGATGTTGCGACGGCAGGCATGGATGAAATGATTGCCGCCAATGGCCAACGCATCGCCGTCGCCACTAATCACAATCACCTTCATCTTCGGCTTGGCGAGCTTCACGCCGGTAGCGAAAGCCAACGCCCGACCATGTGTGGTATGCAGGGTGTTGAAGTCGAGATAAACCGGCATCCGCGAGGAGCAACCGATACCCGCCACGAGGGTAACCTCATCGCGCGAGACCTGCAGGGCATCCAGCGCGCGCACCAGCGAACCCATGACAATGCCGATGCCGCAGCCGGGACACCAGACACTGGGGAATTTCTTTTTCGGACGCAGATAAGCGTGCGTTACATTTGATTTCTGTTCCATGTTATCTCACCTCCCGGATCTTGTTAAGAATCTGTGCGGGAGTAATCATCTCCGAATCAAACCGCGCGAGACTGACGATCTCCACATTCTTGGGTGCCAGACGCTCGATTTCGTTAACGAATTGCCCCTGATTCAACTCAGCGACAATCACTACCTCGAGGCCCTTGTGCCCCAGCAGTTCGCGATAGCGCTTCTCGTGCAGCGGCCAGATGGTCCGTGGGCGGATCATTCCGACCTTCATGCGGCGCTTGCGGGCCATCGCAATCGCCTGCTTCGCCGCGCGCGACACGCTGCCGTACGATACTACTGCGACGTGTGCGTCTTCCATGCCATCCTCTTCGATCTCGCAGATGTCGTCGACATAGCGCATGATCTTCTTCTGCAGCTTGGAAAGCTTCGCGGTAATCTCGCTCGACTTGGCAGTCGGGAACCCATCCTCATCATGAGTCAGGCCGGTGACGTGGAAACGGTAACCGCCGCCAAAAGACGCCATCGGGGTCTTGAAATTGGGGGTGATTTCAAAGTGCCGATACCAGCCGGCCGGCACGTCGGGGATAATGCGGTTTCGGAGCTTGATCGCGTCCGGCTCGGGGATCACGACTTTCTCACGCATGTGTCCCAGCACTTCATCGGTGAGCAGAATCACCGGGGTGCGATACTCCTCAGCGAGGCTGATCGCACGAATTGTCAGCTCAATCGATTCTCCGACCGACTGCGGTGCCAGGGCGATGGCGGTGTAGTCGCCATGCGTGCCCCAGCGGGCCTGCATCGTATCGGCCTGGGCGATTTTCGTCGGCAACCCGGTCGAGGGGCCACCTCGCTGCACATTCACCACGACACAGGGCACCTCCGCCATGAAGGCATAGCCGATGTTTTCCTGCATCAGTGAGAAACCGGGACCCGAGGTCGCGGTCATCGACTTCATACCGGTCAGCGAGGCGCCGATGATGGCCCCCATTGAGGCGATCTCATCCTCCATCTGAATAAACTTGCCGCCCACCTTGGGCAGCCGTCTCGCCAAACCTTCGGCGATCTCTGTGGAAGGTGTGATTGGATAGCCGGCAAAGAACCTCACGCCAGCCAGCAGCGCACCCTCGACAATCGCCTCATTTCCCTGTAATAGCCTTAGATTATTAGCCATTGTCTTGCCATGCTCCTACTTCTCGTTGGAAATGATAGCTAAGTCCGGGCAATGAAGCCAACACAGGGCGCACTGAGTGCACTTCTCCGGCAGAGAGATGATTGGCTTGCCTTCTTTGTCGGCAGTGAACACCTGGTGGGGACAGAGGTCGATGCAAATCCCGCAACCTTTACACCAATGCATAAAGATGGTCAGTGGATCGGCACTACCTCCGCCCTGCTTGGCACTGGCCGCCGTGTTTTCCGTCTCCTTAGCCTGCTCGCTCATCGCAGCTTACTCCTTGAACTCTTGCGTCAGCAGCGGCCTATTTCCGCTTAGCTTTGGTCTTGCCGGCGCTCTTCGTTGTTTTCTTCTTTGTCGTGGGCCGCTTCGTCCCCGTCTTGGTCGACTTGGTCGCGCTCATCTGCTTGGCGGCGGTCTTCCGGGTAGCCGGTTTCTTGGCAGTCGCTTTTGTCTTGGTCGTCTTCTTCGCGGCGGCCTTCTTCGTGGCCACCTTCTTGGTAGTGGACTTCTTCTTCGTTGTTGTCGATTTCGGCTTCGCCGCCTTCGGCTTCTTCGCCGCCTTCTTCGGCGCAGCCTGCTTGGTCGACTTCTTGACCGCCGGCTTCTTCGGCTTGGCCGCTGCCTTCTCTTGTTTCTTCAACTCCTCCAGCTTTGCCAGCATCAAGTCGGCGATCTCCGCCGGCGCCACCGCCACCGGAATCCCGACGGCGTTCAGGGCTTTGATCTTCTCTGCCGCCGTACCGCTGCCGCCTGAAATGATCGCGCCGGCATGTCCCATCCGCTTGCCCGGAGGCGCGGTGCGCCCGGCAATGAACGACACCACCGGCTTGGTAACATACTTCTTGATATACTGCGCGGCGTCTTCCTCATCGCTGCCGCCGATCTCGCCGATCATCACTATGCCCTTGGTCTTGGGATCATTCTGGAACGCCTCAAGGCAATCGATGAAATTCGTGCCGATAATCGGGTCGCCGCCGATGCCGATACAGGTCGACTGACCCAGGCCCTTGATGGTCAAGTTGTGCACCACTTCATAGGTCAACGTGCCCGAGCGGGAAACCACCCCAATTCCACCCTTCTCGCTGATCGCGCCGGGCATAATGCCGACCTTGGCGACGCCGGGATTAATCAGCCCCGGGCAATTGGGACCGACCAGACGGACACCCTTCGCCTTGAGGTAGTTGTAAACCGCCATCATGTCATTGGCCGGTACACCTTCAGTGATGCAGACAATCAACTCGACGCCGGCGTCGGCCGCTTCGTAGATCGCGTCAATCGCAAACGCCGGTGGCACGAAGATGATCGAAGTGTTCGCTTTGGTTTTCTCGACCGCTTCGGCGACCGAGTTGAAAATCGGAATGCCCTCGAAACCACTGCCACCTTTACCGGGGGTGACTCCGGCGACCACATTGGTGCCATACGCTTTCATTTGCTGCGTGTGGAAGGAACCATCGCGGCCGGTGATGCCCTGCACCACGACTTTGGTATGCTTATCTATCAGAATTCCCATTGCTCTATCCTTTAGCTAGTTGAGACCCGCGATTTCAATGGCCCTGGTGACCACGCCGACCATGCTGTCCGCGGACTGCAGGTTGGCGGCCTTGAGAATTTCCTTGGCCTCAGTTTCATTGGTGCCGGTCAGACGCACCACAATCGGCACCTGCGGCCTGAACTCATTGACAGCTTTCACGATCCCGGTGGCGACATCGTCGCAACGGGTGATCCCGCCGAAGATGTTGAAGAGAATCGCTTTGACATTGGGATCGCGCAGAATGATTCGCATCGCGGTCACAACTTTGTCCGGATTGGAGGAGCCGCCGATATCAAGGAAGTTGGCCGGCTGACCGCCATGATGCTTCACCAGATCCATCGTCGCCATCGCCAGGCCCGCGCCATTCACGACACAACCGATGTTGCCTTCCAGTCCGACAAACGAGAGCCCCGCCTGACGGGCTTCATTCTCCGATTCCTCATTGGCCTCGACCTCGCGCAACGCCGCATAGTCCTTGTGACGGAAGAGCGCGTTGTCATCGAGATTGACCTTGGCGTCAATCGCGATCACCTCGCCGCCCGGAGTGGTAATCAGCGGATTAATCTCCACCAGCGAGGCATCAGCTCCCATGAAGGCGTCATAGAGCTGCTTGATAATCTTCGCCGCCTGACCGGCGGTTTTCGGGTCGCTATAGAGTTTGTACGCCAACTGCCGCGCTTCGAACGACCGTAGCCCCATAATCGGATCGATATGCAGCTTGTGGATTTTCTCCGGCGTCCTGGCGGCGACTTCCTCGATGTCGATACCGCCCTCGGCAGAAACCATCACCACCGGCTTCTTCGCGGCGCGGTCGACGATAATCCCGACATAGGCTTCGTGGGCGATATTGACCGCCTCGGTGACCAATACTTTCTTGACCGTCAGGCCTTTGATATCCATTCCCAGAATCGCCTGGGCTTTCTCATAGGCCTCTTCGGCATTACTGCAATACTTAATACCGCCCGCTTTGCCACGGCCACCGACATGCACCTGTGACTTGACCATCACCGGCACACCATACTCGGTGGCAAGATCGCGTACCTCTTCCGGGGTGTAGGCGACCTGGCCGCGCGGCACTTTGATTCCGTAGGATGCGAAGATCTCTTTGGCTTGATACTCGTGAATCTTCATCTAGCGATACCCTCACGTTCCTTTCTCCAGGTCTTCCCGACCCAGATAATCTCTGGCAGCCTCTATTAACAACTCGTACTCATTCTTTTCCGGATAATCCAGCACCATTTCCAGCAACTGGTTCAAAACCTCACCGATCTGCCTGCCTTCCGGCAAGCCGAAGACCTTCATCAGGTCGTCACCGTTGACGGCAAGATCGTTTAGCCCGAAAGGCGGCTTGCGCTCCAGTTCCTCGCGGATACGCTGCTCCAGTTCGTCGACATCGTCGGTATTGCCGCCCATTCCCTGTCCAACGACATCGGCGCGCCGCAGATCGAGCAAATCGAAGATCAATTCCGGGGTCACGCGGCGAATCAAGCGCCGCAGGGCCTTGTCGGTCAGGTCAGACGTAAACATATGCTTTTCGACCAGCCGACTGACCTCATCGATGAAGTCGTTGGAATAACGCAGACGGCGCAGCACCTTCCCTGCCTGCCGCGAGCCGGAGACTTCATGACCGTAGAAAGTCGCCGACTCCTCGCCGGTGACCCGCTTCGCCTGCGGCTTGGTGATATCATGCAGAAGCGTCGCCATCCGCACCAAGAGCCTTGGTGGCGCGGCATCGACCGCGTAAATCGAGTGTTCAAATACCGGGTGCGCATGATAAGGCCCCGGCTGGGTGACACCGACAGTGTCTTCCAATTCAGGCAGGAGGTGCTTTAGTAGCCCCGTCTGCTGCATCAGCTTGAAACCAATCGAGGGCTGCTTCGCCCGCGTCAGCAACTTATTCAGCTCTTCTGCGACACGTTCCGGCGACACCGTGGTGATCATTCTCGCATTGTCGACGATTGCCTGGTAAGTCTCGGCTTCGATGTCAAACTCAAGCCGCGCCGCAAACTGCACCGCCCGCAACATGCGCAACGGGTCCTCCACAAAGGATTGCGGCGAAGTAAAACGGATCAGTTTCTTCTCAATATCCGCGCGACCATGCAGCGGATCGACGAACTCGCCACTGACTACATCGCGGGCAATGGCATTGATCGTGAAATCGCGGCGCTGCAGGTCATCTTCAACTGCGAGCGTGTGATCGAAACTAACCTCGAAATCGCGATGTCCTGCGCCGGTGGAAACCTCCTTGCGCGGCAGCACAAAATCAAAAGTCCCGCCTGGGCCGGTGCCGTTGGCAGGCTGCGTGAACTTGATCACACCGAAGAAACGTCCGACCAGATCGACACGACCGTAGTGCCTGAGTAGATCACAAAGTCTGCGGAAAGGAATCCCGGTGACCAGGAAATCGAGATCTTTGGGTTCCGGCAGGTCGGGCAACAACCGGTCACGAACCGTGCCTCCGACCTCGTAAAGCTGTCCCGCCTCAGAAAGCTCTGCAACCAATCGCGGTTTCAGCTTCAATTCTTTACCCATTGCTTCAGGCCTCGATCACAGTCCCGGCACTGCCAAAAATCGCCTCGCCCGCTTTGTCGATGGAGGAGATCACCACTCGTTCGCCACCGTGGCGGATAAATCCGATAGCGGCCTCGATCTTGGGGCCCATACTGCCCGCGGGAAACTGACCCGCCTTCAGGTAGCCCTCGGCCTCCGCGACCGTCATGTGGTCCAGCCACTTCTGGTCCGGCTTGCCGTAGTTGAGCGCAACCTTGTCGACACCTGTCAGGATCACCAGTAGTTCGGCGTCGATCTGGTCGGCCAAGAGTGCCGACGCGCGATCTTTGTCGATGACCGCGTCGACACCTTCCAGGGTGCCATCCTTTTCGACATAGACCGGTATCCCGCCGCCACCGGCGGCAATGACAATCGCGTTGTCTTGAAGCAGTCGGCCAATGACCTTTGCCTCAACTATTTTGCGCGGCAGTGGCGAACCGACGACCCGGCGCCAGCCGCGGTCAGAGTCTTTCTTCATCACCCAGCCACGTTCCGACTCGAATTGATGGGCTTCAGCCTCAGAGTAAAACTGACCGACGAATTTCTTCGGATCGGCCAGCTCCGGATCATCTTTGTCAACGATCACTTGCGTGATGATTGTCACGACATCGCGCTGGATAGACTCCCGCACCAGCCGATTATACAACGACTGCGCGATCATGTATCCCATGCCGCCCTCGGTGTCGGCCACACAGATGCCCAGTGGCAAAATCGGCGCTTTGCCGCGCGCCAATTCGACCCGCAGGATGGCGTTACCAACCTGCGGGCCATTGCCATGTGAGATCACCAGCCGATAGTCCTGCCGCACCAGTTCAATCAGGCCCGATAACGAGTGACGGGTATTTGAAAACTGGTTGGCAATCGTATCCTCCAGATCCTGGCGGGTGATTGCGTTGCCGCCCAGCGCAATGACGGCGGTCTTGCTCACTTCTTCGACTTGCCGCCCTTCTTGATCTGGGGCAGCACATTCTTCAGCACATCTGCCAGAGTCGGATGACCGATCTCCTGAAGCTCATAAGTGACCCGTGTCGACGGCTGCTTGATCTTGACAATGCGGCGCAAGTCAATCGGCGTGCCGATGATGACCGCGTCACAGTCGGTGGCGGCGATTGTCGCCTCCAGATCCTTGATCTGTTTGCCGCCATAACCCATCGCCGGCAACAGCATGCCGATCTCAGGATACTTCTCGAAAGTATCGATCAGGGTGCCCTTCAGATAGGGTCGCGGATCGACAACCTCGGCCGCGCCATATTTCTGCGCAGCCACCATCCCGGCGCCATAGGACATCCCGCCATGCGTCGCCGTCGGGCCATCCTCGACCACCAGCACCCGCTTGCCCCAAATCACTTCGGGGTCTTCGACACCGATCGGCGAGGCGGCGTCGATAATGATCGCCTGTGGATTGTTGTTCATGATATTCGCACGGACCGTCTCGATATCTTCAGGGTCTGCCGTGATTTCCTTATTGATCACCACGACATCGGCTGCCAGCAGATTGGCCTCGCCGGGGAAGTAGGTCAGTTCATGGCCGGCGCGATGCGGATCGGCGACGGTGATATAGATGTCGGGCAGATAGAAAGGCAGATCATTGTTGCCACCGTCCCAGACGATGACATCGGCTTCCTTCTCCGCCTCTTTGAGAATGACGCCATAATCGACACCGGCAAACACGACGTTGCCGCGCTCGATGTGAGGCTCATACTCCTCCATCTCCTCGATCGTACACTTGTGCTTCTTGAGATCGGCCAGCGTCGCGAAGCGCTGACAGGTCTGCTTCACCAGATCGCCGTAAGGCATCGGGTGACGGATCGCCGCAGCGGTGAGACCCATCTCTTTGATGATCTCGAGCACCCGGCGGGTGGTCTGGCTCTTGCCGGAACCGGTGCGCACCGCACAGATCGCCACCACGGGCTTCTTCGAGGGAATCATCGTGGCCCGTGCCCCCAAAACGGTGAAATTCGCGCCGGCAGTCACCACTGCCGAGGCTTTATGCATCACATACTCGTGGGTGACATCGGAGTAAGCGAAGACTACCTCTTCGATATCATGCTTGGCGATCAACTCGTAGAGGTCCTCTTCGGCATAGATCGGAATCCCCTTCGGATAGAGCGGCCCCGCCAGCTCCTTGGGATACTTGCGACCCTCGATATCGGGAATCTGGGTCGCGGTGAAGCAGACTACCTCGACACTCTTGTCGTCGCGGTAGTAGGTATTGAAATTGTGGAAGTCGCGCCCTGCGGCTCCCATGATGATGATCTTTTTCTTCTTCGCCATTTGAATTCTATCCTCAAAAAATGTTAGACTTCATACCTCAATATCTCAATGGTGCGAGCCCCGGATTTAGACAGCCGATGCCATCCAGATGATCTGTAGTAAGTATGCTCGCTGTGTCGTCATCTATGGCTAGACCTCAGCCGACCTGCCGGATCGTGGTCGATTTTGGCGATCGACAGCGATTTACCCGATTCTTTACCGGCTGCAAAACTTAAAGCGCCTGCAATTAAAAGCATTATCAGGCGCTAATCGTGAATTTTTTCACACTGCCCCCACCGAACAACTTGACCAATATAGAGTTTGGCCGGTCGCTGTCAAGCCGGATTTTGTCCGACCGCAAGCCGGAGGCGACCTCTGACCTGTGAGGTTAAGTGGCTCTATAATAACATCTTAGGCAATGCGGTAGACACCAACCGTCCCGGAATGGTAGTCTCGACCCCTGAAAGATGACGGGAATTGCCCTGAGAACCAAGCGAGTTTGCTTTTCTCAGGATAGTGACAGCGTCGTCAATCAGGCATTCTCATATCGGTCGAGCGCATCTGAATCTGGCTGACCATCGCGTTGACAGGCATCATGCAGGCATGGTAGATAGATTCGGCGACATCCTCCGGTTGGATAATCGATTCGCCCAGCGGCCTTGGTTCCGGCTCGGTTTCCCACATATTGGTGCGGACGTTGCCGGGACAAACCGTACAGACTCGCACTCCCTGTTTGCGAACCTCCAGCATCAGAGATTCCGCCAGCCCCTGCATCGCGAACTTCGAAGCACAATAGATCGAGCCTCCCGCGAATCCACGCAGCCCAGCCAGCGAGGAGACAAACACCACCACCCCGGCGCCACGCTCCACCATACCGTCAATGAGGGCGCGGGTCATCAGGTAGCTGCCCCGCAGATTGACCGCCATGATCCGGTCGAAGTCCTCGACCTGAGAGTCCTTGAGATCGACCTTCTGATAGATCCCGGC
>JBDRQZ010000021.1:0-5689 GCA_043826025.1 bacterium
GAGCCTTATTTTGCGCGGAGTTGGTGGCCCTGCAAGGACTACCCTGACGACAAAGCCGATTCGGTGGATATGATCATCACCTATCCCTCAGACCTGATTTGTTCCTCTAATGGCAGCATGATCATGGATGTGGACAACCTCAACGGCACGCGCACCACGCATTGGAGCGTGCGCTATCCGATTGCTACTTATCTGGTCAGCCTGGTGATCACCAATTTCGCGCATTGGCGCGAGTGGTGGCATTACGATGTCGCCGATTCGATGCCGGTCGACTTCTGGGTCTTCCCCGATCGTCTCGCGGCAGCGCAGTCCGGCTGGGCGCCGACGCTTGACATGCTGGACACACTTTCGGATCGTTTCGGGCTCTATCCTTTTACTACTGAGAAATATGCGATGTCGATGTTCACCTGGAGCGGCGGCATGGAGCATCAGACCAATACCTCGATGGGGTCGAGCGCTACGTACCAGTCGATCACCGTTCATGAGATGGGTCACCAGTGGTGGGGCGATATGATCACCTGTGTGGACTGGGGACATATCTGGTTGAATGAGGGCTTCGCCAGTTACACCGAGGCGCTCTGGTTCGAGTCGCTGGGCGACTTCTCCGATCTGCAAACCTATATGAACGGGATGCGCTATACTTCGGGTGGCACGATCTACTGTCAGGACACGACCGATGTCTGGTCGATTTTCTCCGGTCGGGTTTACGACAAAGGCGCCTGGGTGCTGCACATGCTGCGCCACGTGGTCGGCGACCAGAATTTCTTCGACATCCTGCACGCCTACTATGATGACCCGGTTCTCAAATTCGCCCACGCCAGTACCGAGGATTTTCGCGATGTCTGTGAGGCGGTCTCCGGCATGGAGCTTGACGAGTTTTTCAATGACTGGATTTACGGCACCTATTTCCCCAGCTATGTGACCTCCTTCACCTACGATCAGGTCGCCAGCGACTCCTTTATCGTCTATGCGCAGGTCCGTCAGACCCAGACCAGTCCGCCGCAGGTCTTCGATTTCGATGTTGTCGATCTGTCGGTCTATGCCGGCGGTGTTTGGCATGACTTCACCGAATCGATGACGGCGCGCAGTCAGAATTATGTGCTGCATCTTGGTGGGCTCACGACTGCGCCGTCAGATTTCACGATTGATCGCAATGACTGGATTCTCAAGAATGAAACCTCTGAAGCTTACGCGGTACATATCATCTATGACACGCTGTCGGCCGGTGAGCAGCTCAGCGCTTATGACGATTCGCTGATCGTGCGCGGCGGCGGCCAGCCCTACAATTTCCAGATCACCTCGGGTAGCTTGCCGAGTGGCCTCAACCTAGGCCCTGGTTCAGGGGTGATTTCCGGTACACCGGTTGACACCGGACTTTTTGCGTTCACTGTGCAGGTGCAGGATTTCAGTGCCGGGACAGACAACGAGAGTTTCCTTCTCTATATAGCACCGGCCGATTATGTGCCGGGTGACTGTAACGACGACGGCGTCGCGAATGTCACCGATGCCGTGTTGATCATTCAGTTCATTTTCAGCGAAGGTGAACCGCCGGTGCCTTTTGCCGCCGGTGATGTCAATGCCGATTGTATTGTCAATATCACGGATGCGGTTTACCTGATCGCTTATATCTTCGGCAGCGGTCCCGCGCCGCTACCCGGCTGCGCCTAGAGCCGCAGGAATGACATAGCTCAGAGAAGCCGGGCTGCGGTCCGGCTTTTTCTTTGCGCAGAAATGCGCCTTCCGGCAGCAAAAAACGTCTTGCCTGAAGCCTTGCAGTTGTAGATTATAACTCAGCAGCGTGACTGCCGAGGTAGAGATGTTTATAGGCTTCTTCATACTTGCGCTTGGTTTGATTTTTCTACTCCGCAATCTGGGCTGGATCGAGGGCTTCGATTGGGACTTAGTTTGGCCGCTCTTGATCATCGCCTTGGGCGCTTCAATGATTTTCAAGAAGCGTCACTAGAGTTGCGGGCCACCTCCGGTAGTAAGAGGGGAGCGCTGCCGATCTTGAGATTTCTATACTGTAACGTTGGTTGATGGGTCGGAACCCACGCCATTTGCATGAGGTGTAGCGGTTGAGTCAGCTTTATCCGGGTATCATCCTTTCGCTGGCGGCTTTGATTATGCTCCTGCTGTTGCCGCAGTTGCGTCGACGCGCTGCCGAGCTGACGCCCTATGGCTGGGGCAAGTTCTATGCCGGTGGGGTGTTGTTCCTGCTGTCCGGGTTGCTCTTGATCGCTGCTGTCACGCCGCAACTGATGTCGCTTTTCCTGCCGACGGTGCCTGGTTTGCTGGTGATTATCGCGCTGCTGGCAATAGCGCTGGGGCTGGCGTTTTTTGGTTGGGGTTTGGCGAATATTGTCGGCGCGGTGGCCTCGTTACGCAAGCAGCGCAGCGATGAGGAGAGCTGGCAGTCTCTCTATGCGCATTTGCAGGAAGTGGCGTTGCAGCCCTTCTCATTTGTCGAGATCCTGAACCTGAGTCTGCAGCAACTGACAAGTTGTGCCGCCGCCGATGGCGCGATTGCGCTGCTCCACAAGGAGAATAGCACTGAGTTGATTCTGGCCGCGTTCAATGGTGTCGCGCCGCAGACCGTAGCCAAGCTCGAACGGCTGCCGGTCGGTGGCGATGTTTTCGGCCGCACCCAGAAGCTGGGACGCGCGCAGGTGGTCAATAATCTCGGTGAGACCGATGAGTTGACTCGGGGTTTGCTGGCCGATGCCGGGTTTTTCTCAACAGTCGTCTTTCCTCTACGCTCGGCGCGCGAGACACTGGGTTGCGTGGCTCTGTTCTCCGCCAGACCATTTCACTTCCACAGTGGCCGCTTGCGCGCCGGCGGGATTGCCAGCGACTTTCTGGCGATGGTGCTGCGTGGGGTGCGGCAGGAGAAGGAAATCACTCGCTTACAGGAAAAGCTACGGCCCTCAGAAGAGGCCAAGCGCATTACTGAGGAGTTGTTTTTCCGGCGCGGCTTCGGTGGCGATTTGAAGCTGCGGGAGGCGCTCGAATTCGAACGGGTGCGCAAGTTCTTCGATGCCGACTGCATCAAACTGATTTCGCGCGACCCGGATGGCGAGTTCAGAATAAAGGCCTCTTCCGGCGGCGCGGAGCTCGGGCTGCTGGTTGATCGGCGTAAACTCTCCGGGGTGGGTCGCGCTGTCTCAGAACGCAAACTGCTGTTGTTGACTGCGCCGCAGGCTAGTGGCGCTGGGGGTGGTTATGACTCGATGCCGCGACAGGTGCTGTTCGTGCCGGTGCCATATCCAGAGCGGGATGATCTGGTGCTCCTGCTTGAGAGCGATCGCGGCACGTTGCAGTTCAGCAAGGAACGGCTTTCGGCGGTACGAGTGGCGAGCGTTTATCTGGCCGATCTTCATTTCCTCTTTGCTTCACAACAACAGGGCGAACGCTTCCGCCAGTCGCTGAATCAGATTGGTCAGGCGACCACCAGAATCTCGCGCGCTGCAGATCCTAAGAACCTGGCGCAAGCTCTCAATGAGGCGACAGCGCTGTTCCTGCCGGAAGCTCTGGGTCGGATGCTGGTGCTCGGGGCTATTACTCAAGACGAATCGCCGATTGTGTTGCAACACAGGCTGGCCAAGCCCACCGCTGATTCGGTCGACGGCCTGCTGGCAGCGGTCCTGGAGTTGGGCTCCTTGCTTGACGGCGAGCGTCCGACGGTTTTCAATCCTCAGAAGCTCGGCAGCGAGCTTTCTGCGGCTGCGGCAGCAGTTCTGGAGCCGGTCTTCTCGACAGTAACCGCTGATTTTCGACCGGTCGTATTCGAAATCGATTCCGGCAATGAGATCGGTGGCGCGCTGTTGCTGCTGTTGCCGACCGACGCTGGCGGTCTGAGCGATTCCCTGGGAGTGTTGGCCGGACTGGTCGAGGTTGCCTCACTGCGAGTTTCGGCGTTGAGCCACTCTCCCGCACCTCGAGTCAACGTGATGCCCGCCCCAGTGATGTCGGTCCGTCGCACGCTGCGGATTCTCGGGGTCGACGATCAGGAGGTGATTCGTGAATTGCTCGCGAACATGATCGCCGGGCTCGGTCATGAAGTCGTCACGGCGGCTGACGCCGAGGAGGCGTTACACCAATTCGCCGACACCGAATTCGATCTGGTGATCATTGAGTCAGGACTGCCGGATGAGGCCGGCTCACAACTGGCGGCGGCGATCAAGTCGCAATCGCCGCGTACACCGATCATTATGCTCGCCGGCTGGGATCGGCGCGAAAGCGAGACCGCGACCTCCAGACTTCCGGCTGACCTTGTAATCACCAAGCCGTTCAAAATGGAACAGCTCAGCCGCGCGATCAGCGATGCGCAGGCAATGATTTCCTGAAGCTGCCTGATTGCTGCTTTAGCTGCCCCCCACAGCATCCGATACTCACAGTAAACTTACTCTCAACCCGTCGTAAATGTGGTGTAAGCCGATGGAAAAGATTCGTTTACTGGATCAGATTCAAGACTCCAGGGACCTGCTTTCGATCCCCCAAATCCTTGGAGAGGTTCTCGAGGCGGTCGAAGCTGACAATGCATCGCCAGACGCCATCGCCAAAATTATTCTTAAGGATGCTTCGCTGACGGCCAAGGTTCTGCGCATGGCAAACTCCAGCTACTACTCGCGCAGTTCGGAAATCAAGACCGTGCAGCAGGGTGTACGCGTGCTGGGCGTCAATGCGATCAAGATGATTGCACTTTCGGTCTCGATCATGACCAAGCCCCGAGTTGAGGAGTTCGGTGAATTCGATGTCCGCTCAGTCTACTTTCATATGCTCGGGGTGGCGATTCTCTCGCGCGCGATTGGCGAGAAGGTCGCTGATGTGAACAAGGAAGAGGTCTTCGTGGCCGGCTTACTACATGACCTGGGCCGGCTCCATATCATGAATACTCATCCGCAGGCTCTGGTCGAGGTGCAACGAAAAGTCGCCGAGGGTCTGGATGTGATCCAGGTGGAACGCGACATCTTCGATATCGACCATGCGGAGTTGGGCGCACTAATCGGGGCAAAATGGCATCTGCCCAAGCAGCTTCAGGATGTCATGCAGCTTCACCATTCGCAGACCATTGCGAGCGATCAGGTGATCAATGTCGTCAGACTTGCGAATCTGGTGACCAACAGCATCTATTCGACCAATGTCAACTCCATCGAGCGACACCTCGGTGAAATCTCGAAACTCAGCGAGCATCTGAAGCTCGATCGCGAGTTCGTCAACTCGCTGACTTTCGTGCTGCTCGATGAGACGATCGAGGCCGCCGGACATTTGGGCATCGATATCGGCGATACCGGCGACCTGCTGGGTCGCGCGAATCGCGAGTTGTGCAAAGCGTATCTCCTGATCGAGGGAATGTTCAAGGAACGTCAGGAACTTTCCGGTAGACTGCTGGCCGAGGAGCGCTCAGCCGGCATGGTGCGCTCGATGAATATCGCGATAGCGACCCTCTCGCATTACCTCAATAATATCGCCACCGCGATCAGTGGTCGCGTGCAGTTGATGCAGATGCAGCTCCAGTGCGGCGATTTGGTCGACAAGAAGGGCAAAATGCCGCAGGCGCTCGATGTCATTGAAGCTTCGATCAACAAGATGATGGCTGTATTGACGGAGTTGAAAACGCTGACCAAATTCGAAGAGGAGGCGTTTTACAACTGTTCCGATGCGATCAATATCGATGATCGCATCAAACAGC
>JBDRQZ010000022.1:0-2913 GCA_043826025.1 bacterium
GCCGTGGCCTGGACTGCGCGTTTGCTGGGGGAGCAGGCGGTGATCTACATGCCCGCCGAATCGGTAAATGCCCGAGTTGAGGCGATTCGCTCGGCGGGCGCTGAAGTCATCCTCGTCGAGGGCAGCTATGATGATTGCGTAGTGCGCGCGCAACAGGACGCCACCGCGCATGGCTGGCAGGTAGTCTCCGACACATCCTACGAAGGCTATACCACGATCCCCCGCTACATCATGGCCGGTTACACCACAATGTTTCGCGAAATCGACGACGCGCTTTCGCCTGAGGAACGCGACTTCGACTTCGTTTTCGTGCAGGCCGGTGTAGGCTCGCTGCTGGCTGCGGCGGCTTGGTATTATTCGAGCACTCGCGAAAAGCGGCCTCGAATCATTGCGGTTGAGCCGACCCAGGCGGCCTGCGTGGCAGAATCGATTCGTGCCGGCGGGCTGCGAGCCGCCTCCGGGTCGCTGCAGACAATCATGGCGGGGCTCAACTGCGGCTCGGTCTCGCTCATTGCCTGGCCCTTCATTGAGAACGGAGTTGACGCCGTCTTCACACTCAGCGACGATTTCGCCCGTCAGGCAATGCGCGCCTACTATCATCCGATGGCCGACGATCCGCGGATCATCTCCGGCGAATCGGGTGCCGCCGGCCTGGCGGCGCTCCTGGCTATTCACGATGCCCATTCTCTGCGCCGCGCGCGCACACAGCTTGGCTTGGACGATTCCAGCAGGGTCCTGCTAGTCAACACCGAAGGCGACACGGATCCCGAAAACTTCCAGCGCGTGGCTCGTTATTAGAGTCCTCCAACTGGAGAATTTGGCTCCATTTTTTCTTGCAGGAGTGCCCGAGATACGTATCATTCTCAAGTTCGCAGATGAGTGTGGAACCACAGAACATGAACCGGCAGGTCGATCTCGATGGGTAAGTCAATTCTTCTCTGGTTTTTGGCATTAGTAATCACTCTGGCTTCAGTGATCTATCAACGCAGCACCGGTCCGACCTATCCGGTCAAAGGGGAGGTCAGCCTCGACGGGCAGACAGTCGAATATGCGCTGTTGACTTCACACGAAACCACGACCGACGCGGTCATGCGCATCCCCGCCCCCGCCACAGTCAGCGGCGAGTTGCGCTGGCGGCGCTTTAAGAGCCACGATGAGTGGCAGGCGGTACCGCTGCCGCGTGAAGGCAACGAGCTGCTGGTGACAATCCCCAGGCAGCCCTCGGCCGGTAAGGTGATGTATGAAGTCACGCTCAGCGATGCCGGCGGCAACGACTATCAGTTGTCGGCAGAGCCGGTCATCGTCCGTTTCAAGGACCCGGTTCCGGCGCCGATTCTCTTCCCGCATATCTTCTTCATGTTTTTCGCGATGTTCCTCTCAACCCGCACCGGGCTCGAGGCGATTACCGGCGGGCCGAAAGCCTACGGGATGTCGATGGTGACCGCGGTCTGCCTCTTGATTGGCGGCCTGATTCTGGGGCCGTTGGTGCAGAAGTATGCCTTCGGCGCTTTCTGGACCGGCTGGCCATTCGGGCATGACCTGACCGACAACAAGACCCTCTTTGCGTTCATCTTCTGGGTTATCGCTATTTGGCGTAACAAACCGCCCCGCACCGGAAGAATCTGGATCATAATTGCGGCAGTAGTGACCCTCGGAATCTATCTGATTCCACACAGTGTGCTGGGTTCTGAGATCGATTACACGCAGCAGCAACCGTAGCTCGTAGGTGTGGCCGTGACCTTTGGTCGCGGTGGCGCAGCCACGTTGGACCTGCTCCTTGGCGCACGACGTCACCTGGTATCCCACAGCTTGCTGTGGGTGCTTCCATCTGAGAGCGTAACCTGGAAACCCGGGGCAGAGCCCCCGGCCACGAAAAGAGCAATTGTGTCAAGCTCCGAGAGAGCTTGACCTACCCACTGAGACCTGCGACCCCGCGATAGCGGTGGTTGGCGTACACCCTCGTGCGCCAACTCTCGACTTAGCTGGTGCACCCTCGATCAGGTCGAGGGCAGGCTGGGGGGTACACCAGCCACTGGCTGCGCCGGTAGCTCGGACGGCCGTAATCTTCCGCTACTCAGACTCCACCTCCAGCGGCGTCCATTCGCCAAACGCCTCGGTTTCCACCTTGCAGCGGCCGCTTGCGGTCCACAGAGCGTTGGTGTTGTAGCCCCATTCGAGATATTCTGAGCCACCGCCACCGGCGGTGGTAATCAGGTAGCGGTTGTTGAGATAGCCGAAGGCATTCGCCTGCGAAGCGGGCCTGGTTGAATCGCCCCCTGAGGGGTCGACCGGCAGCCAGCCGAAGTTGGGCAGGTAGATTTCCACCCAGCGATGGTAGACATCATCGGTGGAGGCGTCATCGCCACGGATTGCAACCGATCCGACATAGCGAGCCGGCAAACCGGCAGCACGGCACATAGCGATATAGACAAAGCTGTATTCCGAGCAGGAACCATTGCCCCGTTCCAGCACCGCAGGAGCCACATTCCAGCCACCCGCCAACTCATACTCCAGGTGCTCGATCACGTAGTTGAAAATCTTGCGGCCGATCCAATAGGGGTTGGTCTCATCGCCGACCGCCGCCTGCACGGCTTTCTCGATGATCGGGTTCGTGAGGTCGAACTTGCTGTCATCCGCAAGATAGCGCTGCTTGATCTCGGTTGGAATCTCGGCCAGACTTCCGACTTTCTCCGGGAAGACGAAGTAGCGGTTCTGGTAGAGTTTGGCTCTGGCAAGCATCGTCACGGTCGCGAACTCGGTTGGCCCCATATCGGTGAAGTGAAACCGCGCCACCGGCTGGCCCCATTTGTCGACGACAATCTCGCTCTCAGCCGGCGAAAAGGTGACCGGCTCCAGCAGCTGCTGGTTGTTCATATCCTGTGGGACAGAGATGTAGATATCCAGAGTGTTGAG
>JBDRQZ010000023.1:0-2119 GCA_043826025.1 bacterium
TGTCAGGCACCGGACAGGTGTGGGCATCTGCCGGGCACCGCCAGGAGCAGGTCCGAACCCCTGGTCTCCCCTCGACCTGATCGAGGGTGGTTCGGACTAATTGTCGAATGAAGAGTCGGAAGCGCAGGGCTTCCGACCTACGAAGAATATCGATCGTATTGCCTGTCGGGAAATCGGATTTCAGGCAAAAAAATGAGTGTTGCCTGTTGATTATTGCGGGGAACACAAGTTGGAGTTCTTGAATGCTTTTGGCTTGTGTTAGAACCAGACAAGCAACACTCAGGGTATTCGTCCCAATCGCTATATAATGCGTAACCCCTCCCTGCGCAAGCGGCTTTTCGCAGTTTGTAGTGCTTTTCTCCAAAATCTCCGGCATCAAACTACTAACAGGAGGATAAACCTATGAAAATTAGAGACTTGCTGAGCAGGGTTCCTGGGCCGCAACGATCCATGATTGCCGCTCTGAAACCACGTAGCTCCAAAAAAAATCCTATCACCCGTTCCGCCAGGCCCCGCCTCAAGAGTTTCACTATCGGTGACAACTCACTAGCCGATCCGAGCTCTCAGACTTACCGTACCCGCCTGCAACTCTACCGCTTCCTGCGCGACAATATCCCACTGCTCTCCTCGGTGGTTTGGACCTGGGTACGTCTCTGCGCAGGCCGTTATGAATACCGGTTGGTCAACGACCCAGGCTCGGCGACCGAGCAGCGAGTCACCGCCGTGCTCGATCAACTCGACCGGCGGCTTTTCCGCAACGGCCTGATGAAACGCGCCGGGTTCAATGAGTTGCTGTTGCAGTTCTTCGAGTCCCTCTTCACCGATGGCGCTGTCTGCGGCGAACTACAGCTTGCGCCTTCGGGCAAGGGAATCGACCGTTTCCTGTTGGCCGACATGCGCAGTATCGAAATCGAGCCGAGTCGGGGTGGTGTCAAGCTCTACCAGATCGGTGAGGAGAAGCGCACGCGGCTTAACGACCACACGATCTTCTTCTACGGTCTCAATGCCAACCCCTCTAATCCGGCCGGGCGCTCACTCCTGCAGGCAATTCCTTTCGTCGCGCGGGTCGAGCAGACACTAGTCTCCGACATGCACCGTTCGATGCGGAACGCCGGCTACCAGCGTATCCATGTCAAGATCACGCCGCCGGAGCGGCGCAGCGACGAGAGTGAAGACGACTACTTCGACCGCGCCAACAGCTACTTCGATGACACCGTGACGATGATGCAGGATTTCGGCCCCGACAAAAATCCGGTCACCTGGGAAGATGTCAAGATCGAGTATATCGGTCCTTCGGCGAAGATCTCCTCCTCGAATGCCTGGTATCTTAACCACAAGGCGATGATTGAGGATGTCTGCGCTGGGACGCACCTCGCGCCCTTCATGCTGGGCTATGCTTACGGCACTACTCACAACTGGGCCGAGTTCAAATATGATCTGGTGTTGCGACAGGTAGAGACCGTGCAGAATGCCGCTACCGCACTGCTTGACTGGCTCGCCAATGTCGAACTGGCGCTGGCGGGGGTCGATGCTGAAGTGCGCTTCGCGTTCAAGAACCGGCTGATCATGGGACGGGGCGACCGCGCCAGCGCCGAGAAGGTGCATCTCGAGAATGTGATCACGAAGATGGAGAAGGGCTTTATTACCAAAGAACGTGCCCTGCGTGAATTGGAGCAATTCTAGTCCACCTCCCACCGATGCCGAACAAAAGAAAGTCGCGCCCCTTCAGCCCGCAGAATCGCTGGCGGCGCTCGGTCGCCGATCCGGTGCTGTTTTGCCGCGAGTTCCTCGAATTCGAACCACACCCCGGACAGGAGCGCTGGCTGCGCGACTCGACTAAAGAGCAGAACCTGCTGGTGACCGGCAATCGCTGGGGCAAGTCCTTAGTGCAGGCGGCCAAGATTCTCCACCGCGCTATCTTTCGAGTCCGCGACCTGCAGTATGACCGCTGCCGCCACTATCGGCTGCTCAATGTCTCGATCACGCAGGATCAGGCGAATATCATCTTCCGCAACTGCCTGAACCTGATTAAGGGGCGGCGACTGATTGAACTGCTGGTCCACAAGGTCACCTACACGCCTTATCCAAAGATCGCGTTCGGCAATGGCGCCGAGATCAC
>JBDRQZ010000024.1:0-2425 GCA_043826025.1 bacterium
GAACCGTCTACCGCAAACACCCGCGAGCCGCTGACCGCACCGGCGACATCTATGACACCGTCATTGTTGGCATCGAGCGGTTCGAGATGCTCGACCGCGCTGCCGGCGTTGTAGCTCCAGAGCACCGAGCCATCCTCGCCATTGAGCACCACGATCTGCGCCGGGGCGCCCGCACCGCCAACACTGGCGACCACGTCCAGAGGTCCGGCATCATTCATCTGCATCATTTTAACATCGGTGGCCTGAGCGCCAAGCGGATAGGTCCAGAGCAAGCCGCCATCGGGGCCATTCAAGGCCCAAATGGAGCCGGCGTCGCTGCCGACAATCACATCGACGGCATTATCGCCATTGAGATCCGCTGATTTCAAACATTTGCGATAGACCTGATCGCCGGTGGGATAATTCCACATCGTTGCGCCATTCGTCCCATTAATTGCCGTGACCTGATCGTCGGCGCCAGCCACCGCAACATCGTTGATGCCGTCAAAGTCAAAGTCACCGGCTGTGATCGCATAGAGATTCTCCGTTCCAGTCCAGGTCCAGAGTTCACCACCATTCTGGCCATTGATCGCCCGCGCGCGATCATCGAGCGAGGATGCGGCAATGACATCATCGTAGCCATCGCGACCGCCAAGATCGGCGACCGCCAGGCCGTTGCCATACTGACCGAAATCATGCTCCCACAATACCGGCGATACCGAAGTCTTCAGCGCCCAGATCGATTTGTCCGGATTGGGCGGCGTGCCGACAAAGTCCGCGCCGCCAGCCATGATTACTTCCATAGTGTCGTCATCATTGACATCGGCAGCCGTAACCGCCTGGATCGTGCCCCCAACGGAATAATAGAAGTACTTCTTGCCACTGCTGCCGAACAGCACCTGCACGCGATCATAGGTGGCCACAATAACATTGACCTCACCGCTGTTGTCGATATCGCCAAAGCCGATATCGCGCGGGTAGCCGTCAAGTTGCTGCGACACCCAGTAAGGTGTGTCTGAGTTGCCCTCGAAGGCGGTCAGGACATAACTGCCCAGATACATGCCGACCACGAGTTCGAGATCGGAATCGCCGTCGAGATCGTAGGCGCCAAGCGGAATCTCCGGACTCAGGGTCGAGGTGCCGAGCACATAGTTCCACTCCAGATCGCCATTGGCGGCGGTATAGACCCGCACTTCGCCGTGGTCGTCATCGAAGACCTGGCCAAAGATCGCTTCCAGCGCGCCGTCATTGTCAATATCTTCCATCAGCACCGAGATACTGGCGTAGTCGACCGTCTGTTGCCAGACCGGATCGCCATCGGTGCCGTCGAGCACACCAAAGTAGTTGTCGAAACCGGTCAGATACTCTTCCGCAAAAGCGACATCATCGATCAGGTCGCCATTGACATCGCCGGTGGCCAAAGCATTGATCCATAAACCGTCGATGTACTCCGCCCAAAGCTGAGTACCGGTCTGGCCGTTGATCCCGTAGACATAGTCGCTAAACGTTCCGGCAGCGACATCCATATAGAGATCGCCGTTGAAATCGCCGATCGCCAGACAATTGACCGTAGCATTGATCGGGAAGACCCAGATGCTGCTGCCATCGGTACCATCAATCGCGTGCACATCGCCATCGGGAGTGCCGCTGGTATTGTACGAGGCGCCGGCGATGACATCGGGTACATTGTCATTGTTGATATCGCCGACGGTCAGCGAGCGAACTCCATCCTGCAGCACATAGGTCCAGAGCGTATCGCCGTCGAGACCATTGATCGCGATCACGCGTGAAGGCTCGCCATAATAGGTATTGTCATACTCGCCGCCGATCACATCGGGAACACCATCACCGTTCAGGTCCGCCACTTCGACATTCCTGACGTAGAGGTCGGAATCGTAAATCCAAATCGGATCGCCCGACGCCGCCCCTGTCGCAAGTGGCGCAGCCAACAGCAGTGTTCCGACCAGTGTGGTCACGAACATAGCCCAAGCCGCCCCATTCCTCATGGAGATTTCTCTTCTCATGACAGTAACCTCGCTATGATTCGGTCTGTTTTTCTTGCAGTAGTACCCGCGTCAGTTTCAGTATAATAGATGCGCACAGATACTCAAGCACTTTTCACGGTATCGCTGGGGTCGAGCCCGGCCGATTTCGGCGTTGCTCTTTGAATGGGGGCGAGCTATCGTGAGACTTACAAGGCACTCCGCAGGAGGATACAATGAAGAATCTTTTGGTAGTGGTTTCGCTGATCTTATTCTCGAGCCTGACCGCACAGGCGCAAATCGGTGACCTGACCGCCCCGTTGCGGCCGGTAAATACTTATTCTATAGTCGCTTACGATGAGTTGACGGGGCAGTTCGGCGCTGCGGTGCAATCCCACTATTTCCGCGTCGCCAATGTGATTTGGCTGGAGCCGAAAGTGGGCGCGGTCGCAACTCAGTCGCTG
>JBDRQZ010000025.1:0-3925 GCA_043826025.1 bacterium
GCTATGAAATTCCAAAAAAAAGAGTTGACTATTTTCCCGAAAGTGCCGTACATATAAGTGACAATAATGGTGCTCCCCATATTCGGAATCCTAAGCATTGCTTGATAACTCAGACAATTCTTAAGAAAAAGAGTCAAGGGACACTCAAGCGCAATCGTGCGCAAGAACAGCTCAGCTTACCATCTGGTAGTTGAGCCACTACGGAGTTTTTGATGAACATCTATGTCGGCAATCTGTCGCGTCAGACAGACGACCAGAGCCTGCGTCAGGCCTTCCAAGCACACGGTGAAGTGACTACGGTCAATATTATCACCGACAAATTTAGTGGCGAATCCCGCGGTTTCGGCTTTGTCGAAATGCCGAAGCGTGAAGAGGCCATGGCAGCGATTGAGGCCATGAATGGCACTGATCTGGACGGCCGCGAACTTAACGTCAACGAGGCCAAGCCGCGTACGGACAACCGTGGCGGTGGCGGCGGTGGCAGAGGCGGCGGCGGTGGCCGTGACAGCCGCGGCGGTGGCGGCGGCGGACGTGGCGGTCGCTGGTAGACCAGCCACATTTAATCGGACTTTTATTGAGGACCGGCCGAGGGGCCGGTTCTTTTTTTGTGGATGGCCCGGACCTCGGGGCTTGTTGAAAAAGTGCCGCGAACCTGCCATTGCGAGCGACCGCAGGGAGCGCGGCAATCTCGTTTGTGTGCGAAGCTGATATCGTGCAATTAGATCGCCACGTCGCTTCGCTCCTCGCGATGACAATGCGCCAGCGCTCCGATCATATATCAGGGCTCCTCAACAGGCCCAGGTCGAGGGAGGACCACGCTGTACCCCTACGCGCTCTGAAGCGGGCCTTCGCCGCGCATAAAAGAGGCCCCGCGCCAGCCACGGGATGAACCAAAACCACGATACGGCTATTAGCGCGAGGCCTGTATGAGCCCACAGGAGGGTGAGCTACCCAGCTTCGTAGGTCCGAACCCTGGTCCCCCCTCGACTTGATTGAGGGCGGCTCGGACGAGGTCAATAACGCAAGAGTCGGGAGCGCAGGGCTCCCGACCTACTATTGTTCGCTGGAGCCGGTTGCCAGCGTGCTGCGCAGCCAGACTTCCTGTTTCTCGGGCATTGAGGGACGCTGCCCACCGGGCGGACCACCGCCGCCGGGACCGCCCATCCCGCCACCCCGGCCGCCGCCGCCACCCATGCCCCCGGGAGGCATACCGCCGCCCATGCCACCCGGCGGAGCGCCCATCTGTTCGCGCATCGCGTCGCGGTCGATTTCGCCCCAGATGACGCCGAGGCCAATGTCGGAACCAAGGTGAGAGCCTAAACCATAGCTCTGCACCTCGGTTTCCGAGAGGGGAATAACGAACTCGTAATAGATAACGCCATCCTTGATGCCGCTGGCGGCTGATGGTCCCTGACTGCCATCCAGAGGAATCGATTTTTCGGCCAGCCGATCTTCGATATAGCAGGTTAGTCCGTTTTCAGGTTGCCTGCCCGGCCCGCCGCCCATCTGCATATCTGGCGGGCCACCTCGCCGCAGCGTATCGACCATTCCGGCTGCCGCCATTTCCTTCTGGCTGGGCCCGCCGGTATAGTGCAGCATGAAATATTTGTCCTTATTGCCCTTGTTGTTCAACCAGATCTTAATGCCCGACATGTGAATCACCCGCGCCATCTGGGCATCGCGAAGCTGCATCAGGAGGTAGAGATGTGTGGAGTCATTGGCAATCCGGAGTGCAGCGCCGGCATCTTCAAGTAGCAGGCTGGGGACACCCTCCCAGTCGGAGATCTCGCCATCAGTCTGGATTGTAACAGCTGACCAGGTGCCGGGGAGTTCCGAGCTTTTACAGGAGATAGTCAGCAGCAGGACCGCGACCAAAGGGGCGAGGCCAACGAGAATAGGACGCGCGACAGTTCTTGCAGTCATTTTCACTCCTCAGGCAGAATTCCATTCGTCTACTCCCCTCACACTCAATGATCCGACACTGGAAGCGCGGTCTAACTTGCGGAGTTTTTTCCCAGGAGTCTTGCAGCGTTGCACATTGCCGGGAACAAGCCGTCTCAGGCGGAGCTACCATTTTCTGGTTGCTGGAAGCACTTGCATTGCGTTTGATTGGGCTATCATGCGGTCTCTAACAGTCTGTTGTCTGCTAATCCTCGTTATCTTTGCGGCTGATGGTTTTGCACTGCCACAGTCGGCGGCTCGAATCCGGCTTGAATCGGCAGGTCAGTCGAGGTTCGGCTTTGCCGATGGGGGGATCGTCTCCCATTTCTGGGATGGAGTTCGCTTTACTCGCGGGGAGGCCAAGTTGACGGCCGATAGCGCGGTTTACTACGAGAATGAAGATCGGGTTGAGCTCTATGGCCAGGTCTCAGTGGTCGAGGAGATGCGTTCGCTGGATGCGGACACGCTCTTTTACGATCATCGCAGCGGTCTGGCGGACGCGTTCGGCAATGTCGTGATTCGCGACTATGGGCGGCATGTGCGGCTCGATGGTGGGCGCGCGCAGGTCTTCGAGGATGACGAAACGCTGGTGCTGTGGCGGCAGCCACGATTGATTATGGATTTCGACCTGCAGCGGCTGCAGACATTTGTGCTCGCCGACACGATCAAGTATTTTTCCAGTGAGCAGACAGTGTCCGCGATCAACTCGGTGAAGATCACCCAGGGTACTCTGGAGGCGACCTCCGACCAGGCGACTTTCTACACCGACAAAGAGCAGTTTCGTTTGACCGGCAATGTCAAGGCCCGGCAGCGGCTCAACACCCTTGCCGGTGAGGAGATGATGGTTTTCTCACAGGACAAAGTGCTGCAACGAATCGAGCTGGAGGGCAAGGGGGAGGCGATTTTCCGGCAGTCGGCTCAAGCGGATACAATTGCTTACAACGAGAGCCGACTGCTGGCGACCGCGATCGATTTTTATTTCGCTGAAGATCAGCTTGAGTTGATCCGTGCCGCCGGCAATAGCTACATCTACTACAATCCCGCGCCGGAAGATACCGTGGCCAAAGGGCGGAATGTGGCCTCGGGCGACTCGACGATACTCTATTTCTCCAACACTCAACTGGACAGCGCCTTTGTGATCACCTCGGCCGAGGGCACCTATCTAAGCGAACTGGAGTATGACTCGTTGGGTAATATCGCCAAGGCGGACACGATCGAATATCAGGCGGATCGCATCGCCTTCATGTTCGATTCCGACATCATCTACCTAAATCAGACTGCGCAGGTGAAGCAGGGGAGTGTGCAACTTGATGCCGATCGGATACGCTATGATATCGCCAAGAAGACGCTGCATGCGCACGGCTCTTACGACAGCACGGGGGTCAAGTTCGTGCCGCTGATCTTGCGCGATGGCGGCGAGCAGATCGAAGGCGAGGAGTTGGCGTTCGATCTGGGAAGCAAACGTGGCAAGATCAGACATAGCCGGACGATGCAGGACAAACATGTCTATCAGGGTGAGACGCTGCGCAAAGAGGAGGAAAATGTCTTCCTCGTGGATGGCAGTATCTACATCCCCTGCGATCTGGAAAACCCCGGGTTTCATTTCGATCTGGGGCGCACTAAGGTGCAGACCGGAGAGAAGGTCTGGGCGCGACCGGTGGTGCTTTACATCGAAACGATTCCGGTCCTCGCGGTGCCATATTTTGTGTTCTCGACCAAGAAGGGACGACATTCCGGTTTCACGACTTTCCAGCTCGGTAACTTTGAGCAGGGCCAGCGCTTCGTCAATAACCTGGGCTACTACTGGGCGCTCAGCGAGTATTTCGATCTCAAGACGACTCTTGATGTCTCGGAGAGTGCCGGGCTGAAGTTCAATGCCGGTCTGCGCTATGCGCTGCGCTACAAGCTCTCGGGGTATATCGATGGCTCCTATTCTCGCGAGACAGATTTCCTGGACTATGAGCGCGTGCATCCGATCCGCTGG
>JBDRQZ010000026.1:0-2468 GCA_043826025.1 bacterium
AGACATTAGCTTTGACATAATCGCTGGTGACAAATTTAAACAAGTCGTCAGGATCGCCGCCCGCCATCTCAAAGATGAACAGGTCCTGCGCCACCTCATCCTGATTGGTCGGCAACGAGTTGTATTCCGGCTTGGCGCCGAACAGTTCGTAGCGTACTTTCTTCACGACATCGGGTAAACCGGTGGTCGCGCCGACGATTCTGTTCTTTTCCAGGTGTCGCTGCAGACCTTCAATCCAGGCCAGCAGTTCCGGATTCTTGAGACCATCATCCTCACCGGCGTCGACTACCAGATAGTTCATATAGGTGCCGGCCAGATGCTGATTCAACTCATGGTCGGCAATCCGCAGCGGATGCGAGGCCTTAAACCAACGCACCGGGTTATCATTGACCTTGATCATGCTCAGGCCGATGGCGGAAGCCACCACCACCAAACCGGTCGTGAAGAGAATCGGTTTGGCCCGCCGCGAGGAAAATCTCCGGATGCTGCTCAGGACGCGACTTAGCAGCCCCGACTTGTCTTCGGCGGCGCCGAAATTCCGCAACGACTTGTCGGAAATCAGCACCGCGAAGGCCGGGTTGAAGGTCAGCGAGAGGATCCAAGCGAAACCGATGCCGATCGCGACGAAGATACCAAAGACCCGCACCGGCGGGATCGGGGTCAGCGCCAACGAGAGGAAGCCGACAATCGTAGTCAGCGAGGTGAAGAGCATCGGCACGAACAGTTCGCTGATCGAGTGCTTGATGGTCGCTACTTTATGTTTGTGCTTCTTGTAGCGGTCATGGAATTCCGAGATAATGTGAATCGAGTTGAGCACCGCGATTGGGATCAGGAAGATTGGAATCATCGAGGACATGATGTGGACGGTGTTGCCCGTGAGGATCAGCAGACCCATCGTCCAGATCACCGACATCACCGCGACAATCATCGGGGAGAGCACAATCGTGAGCTGCCGGAAGAAAAGCAGCATCAGCAGCATAATTATCAATGCCGCCAGGGGCGCAGAGAGCGCCATCTGGCTGAACATCTCGGCACCGAAGCTGTCTTCGGCGACCGGCAGACCGGCGATGTGGTACGTCTCACCCGCGCCATACTTGTCGGTAATCTCCTTGATCTCACCCGCGATCCGGTGCGACATATCCTTTGACTCAATCGGAATAAAGAGCGCGATCGCCTGACCGTCATCGGAGGCCAGCTTGCCGCGCAGGATCGGATTGTCCTTGATCCGGCTGAGGATATACTTGGCTTTCTCCTCACTCTCCGGTGCGCCGTTCATCAAGGGCTCGATGACAATGCTACCGCCGTCACCCTGACGGATATCATCCACCAGTGAGGGTGCGAGAATGTCATCCTCAATCACGCCGTCGATCTTGGCGATCTCTTCAGTAATCTTATAGATGCGGTCGAGCTGGTCTTTGGTAAAGACGCTTTGCTCGCTGACGACACCGACCGCGATAAAGTCATAGAGACCGAATTCCTCTTTGACCTGGTGGTCGAAGATTCTTACCGGTTCATCGGCTTCGAGCATGTTTTCCGGATCGGTGTCGATCTTCATCTTGGGCAATTGCATCGCGAAAAACGCGGTGATTGCCACCGAGACCAGAATTATGATCCAGGGAAATCTGGTCGAAAAATCTGTGAGTCTGTCCTTCATGATTCCTTCCCGTCGAAAATGTTGCCTGCGTTCATTACCGGATTAGATGTAGAGCCTCCGGAAACGATTCAGACTTTTTTGCCGGGTCAGTACTAGAGACGTATCCTATTGTGAGACAGACGCATAGAGCGCCTGGCGATTTCGTGGCAGAATGGATTATCTGGACCTCTTCAGCCCAGGATGCGTTCTTGAGGAGATTCTCGGTCAACACTGTAAGCTTGAAACGCGGGGCTCCGGACGCTAGTATAATATGGTAGAGAATCCCCAACAGCGAGGTGCGGAATGGCTACCTTTATTATGGCGATGACGATCAATCCGGGCGCCAAGAAGGCGCATCCTGATCTCGGCAATCAGATCAACAAGTCCTTCGACGTGTTTGCCGACAACAATCTGCCGGTGCAGAGTCTGTTTGCTACCCTCGGACGTTATGATTATCTGGTGATCTTCGACGCTGCCGATCAGAGCGCGGCATTTAAGGTCGCGCTGGCGATTAACAATCGCGGGGTATTGGAGACTGAGACCTGGCCAGTAGTGCCCTATGAGGAGTTTTCGAAGCTGATTGAGTGATTAAGTAGGTCGGGTTCCGACGCGCTCCGCGCAGCGGGGAGAGGAGAAACCCGACAATTATGATTGAGCAGATTCCCTACTTGTGATCAATTGTCGGGTTTCTTGTCCTTCGCCAAGCTCAGAACCGCGGAACCCGACCTACTGCCTGATTGAGTGATAGCTGCGGCCGGTCCCGTGTCAGGTACGGAACAAGCGTGAACATTTGCCCGGCACGATGTCGAGAAGGCCGGGCGCAGCGCGCTGCGCC
>JBDRQZ010000027.1:0-6513 GCA_043826025.1 bacterium
CGCGCAGCCTTCTGCAGCATCTGCTCACCGAGAGCCGTTCCTTCAGCAAATAATGATACGCCAACGATATACAGATCATTCTTGAAGCAATGGTTTATCATTGACATCGCCAGAGGGCCCACCTCCGGCATGGCCGAAGCCTCAAAATCGAAAGAGATCATAATGATCGAACCGGCAGGCAGCGAGTCGATATTGGCGAACGCCTGCCTTGTTTCCGAGGTTGCGCTGTGGTGAAGTTTGATGTCCAGCAACAGCGGTATTGCCGCTGCCAAGAGGATCAGCAGGAAGATCAGATGTCTAGTTCCTACCTTGCTCAACTCTCAATTCCCCTACAGATAAGTCCGCTCGATTCCCAGAATTACTCTTAGCGCGGTAGCAATCGACCCGAGGCCGATACCGACCAGAATGCCCCGTTTGGCGGCCACCGAGGGGTTATTCAGCAGCCAGCCCGCAGCATCCGGCAGCCAGTGACTGATCGCCTCGCCAAACGCGTTACGACCGATCAGAACCAGCAACACCGCCGCGGTCAGCACTATCGCCGTTCTGCTCCGCAAACGGAAGCCCCGATAGGCCGCTGAGGCGACGAAAAATGCCAGCAGCGAAAAGGTCGTTGACTGCATCGGTGCCTGCAGGTTATTGAACGCCCACTGATAGGGTGAGCCGACCCCGGTACCGGCAAGCGCGGCGCTGATCACCATAAAGAGCACTGCGGCGACTGTCACGGCGCTGTAAGCGGCACCCGAGCGCCGACCGGCAACAATCCCGGAATGGTGACGCAACAGCGTCAGCCCGCCGACAATCATCGTCATCGCAAAAATGATCTGATAGTAGTCCAGCAAGGCGCTGTATATCGCAGTGACTATCTCCCCGCCGAGAAAGTACTGTGCCAGCATGAAAGCGCCGACCACAGTAGCGATTAAGGTGGCGACTACCCGTGTCATCTAAAACAAACTCCGATAGATGCCGCTGCCCAGCAGCGCGCTTAAGGTCCCGCCAATCAGGGTAGCCAGCAACAACAACCGCAAGAGGTCCTGTGCGTGCATGGAGGCCTTGACGCGGTTGTCATCGGTGAGATAGGCCGAGGCGGAGTAAAGTTCCTCGCCAATCAGCGTGTAGTCGCAGGCTACCATGAAAAAGGAGAGCTGAATCGTCGAGTCGGTGCCGGCAATCTGCATCGCACCGGCGATATTACCGGTCTCAGCCAGGATCAGCGCCTCCCCCTCGAAGGTCCCGAGTAGAAATTGCGCAGCCGGTTTTTCGCGCGCCACGATACCATCAACCGCGGCGGCATAGCCAAACTGTGAAGGGGAAACGAAACGGACATCCTCATCACGGTAAGAATCGGCATGACCGGCCAGGTCATAGGCAGAGCGGATAATCTCGCGGGCCGCCTCGGCGATCACCGGATCATGGGTCGGGAAGATCAGCCGACAGCCATACTCAGCGGCTTTGGCCGCCACATAGCGCAGCATATTCAGCGCCGCAATCGTCGTGGGCCGCTGGATATCGCCGCCCCAACCGGTGGTGAAGACAATCGGTTTGCCCAGCTCGGTGGCGCGGCCAACCGCCTCTTCCACTGCCGCCAGGCCGGGGATCACACGCAGCGAGAGTTCGCGTCGTCGCGCGATGAAGCTGTATACGGTAACGACAATAATGCAGAGCAAGACCCAGACCAGCAGAGTGCCCTGCGAAAAATCGAAACTCATGGGCAGCAGAGTGAGCTGCATTCCACCTGTCCTGTCTCAAGCCAAAAGCTATTGAAGCATTGAGGATTATCGGATATGAGTCAACTAAAACACTAACCAGACCGCTGACGTTTTTGTTGACTTGCAGGGCATTCCCCGCCTTTCCTGAAAGTATGAGATATCTGTGCCTGATTCTTCTGGGCTTGCTCTTGCTCTTCGCTGCCTGTGGCGAAAACACCCCGGAACGAACCACACTCACCTGGTGGCAATTTTGGACCAGCCCGGATGTTAAGCCGACCATTGAGATGCTGGCCAGCGATTTTGAAATCGAACATCCTGAGGTCGATATCACACTTGGCGATTTGACCTGGTCTGATGGTCATGAGAAAATCGTAATCTCGCTCGCGGCGGGCAAGGGCCCCGATGTCATCGAACTTGGCTCCGATTGGGTTTGCGAATTCGCCGCAGCAGGCAAGCTGCTCGATATCACCGATGCCGTCGCCGACCTGCGCGACGATCTGCTCATGTGGGAACCGGCCACCTATGAGGACCGCATCTATGGCGTACCCTGGTTGCTTGGTACGCGAGTGCTGTTCTGCAACCGTGAGCTGCTTAGCAGGGCCGGGTATGATGAGCACTTCAGGCCGGAGAGCTGGGATGATCTGCTCGACGCGGCCCGGAGGGTCAATGAGCTTGATGATGATGTTTTCGGCTTCGGGTCAAACTCCGCCGAGCGGCATCGCCTCTACAAAAAGTACCTGCCATTCTTCTGGTCGGCGGGTGGCACGGTTTTCAATGAAGATCGGACGGCGACTCAGTTCGACAGCGAGGCTGGACGTCAAAGTCTGGAGTTTTATTTGCAACTGGCCCAAACCGGAATCACCGAAACTCAGGCGCGCCTCGATGAGTATTTTGCCGCCGGTAAGTTGGGGTTTGTAATCTCAGGCGACTGGTTGGTGCGCAAAATCTCGCACGCGGAATCCGGCCTCAATTACTGCGTGGCTCTGGTTCCGGGACCAGACATTGACACGCCGGGGCTCTCCTTCGCCGGAGGCGAGTATCTGGTCGTCAATGCGGCCACCGACGGACCGGAGGAATGTGTCGACCTGCTGCGCTTCCTCGTGCAACCTGAGCAAGATGCCTGGTTCTGCGCCGTGGCAAACAGCTTCACGGCGGCGAATCGTAACGCCGTGGTCCCGGTCGACACCAGTCGGGAGGATATTGCTGCGGTGTTTCGCGAGCAATTGTTGCTTTCCCGCCCCAGCCCCACACATCCCAAATGGGTCTACCTGGAAGAGGCAATCGAGCAGGGGGTTGAGCAGGCGCTCTATGGCGAGCGCACACCCGCCAGCGCACTTGCCGAAATCGACCGGCAGTGCGCCGAAATCCTGAGGCAGTAGTGCCGGCCGCAATCTCCACCAGTTTCCGGCGCAGCGATCTGTTCTTTCTTTCCCCCTGGCTGCTGACGCTGCTGCTATTCTGGTTATTCCCAATACTCGCCTCGTTAGTCCTCAGTTTCACCGAGTATGGCCTGCTCTCCGGCGAGTGGCACTGGGTCGGGCTTGGCAATTTCGCACGATTACTGCACGATCCAACCTTTATCAAGGCAACCGGCAACACTCTGATCTTCACGGTCGGGACGCTGCCGGTGACAACCTGTTTAGCGCTGGCACTGGCGATCTTCCTTAACCGCAACCTCCCCTGGCGGCGGTTTTTCCAGTCGGTCTATTTCTTTCCTTCGGTGGTTTCAATGGTCGTGGTGGCGATCATCTTCACCTCGCTCTACGCGCGTGGTGGCTATGTGCAGATGCTGCTTGATCTGGTTGGCATGCCGACGCCTGCGGCGGGCTTCCTGCTCGATCCCGGCACCGCGCTGCCGGCGATCATGGCGATGGATATCTGGATGGCGACCGGCTACTACATGCTGCTCTTTCTCGCCGCCTTGCAGGCGGTCCCCGCTGAACTTTATGAAGCTGCGAAACTTGAGGGCGCGCGCCCCTGGCACACGTTCTCGGCCATCACCCTGCCGCATCTGCGACCGATGCTGCTCTTCGTCGTAATTCTCAACAGCATCAAATCGTTTCAGGTGTTTGTCGAAGTGTTCGTGATGACCAAAGGTGGTCCGTTGAACTCTACTTTCACAATGGTTTATTTCGTTTATGAGGAGGGTCTGCACAAATTCAACATCGGCTATGGTTCTGCGGCGGCCTACTTGCTCTTTCTAGTGATTGCCCTGATTTCCTGGTTTGAATTGAAACTGATCCGGACGCGCCATGCCTAGGGCTTACTCCACAGCAAAAACAGTACTGGCAGCGTTGATCGGCCTCATCATGTTAGCGCCATTCGTCTATCTCGCTATCGGGGCATTGTCCGAATCCTTCTCGCTGACAACCACAATCGATCTCTCCTCCTGGCAGTTCACCCTGAGTAATTTCGGCGAGTTGCTGGGTCGCGCCGAGTTGGTGCGGCCCCTACTTAATTCTCTGATCGTGGCGGTTGTGGTGACGATTGGTAGCCTCGTATTTTGCACGCTTTCCGGCTATGTGCTGGCGCGTCGCCGTTTTCGTGGTCGCGCCGCCTTGATGAGTTCGGTGATGCTGGTGCTGATGATCCCCGTGCATATCGTGATCATCCCCCTCTATCTGCTCACCAACTGGTTCGGTATTTTCGACACCTACCTGGCCTTGATTCTGCCTTTTCTGGTCAACCCGCTCGGCATCTTCCTGATGCGTCAATATATCACAGCGCTGCCGGTCGAATTGGAGGAGGCGGCGCGCCTGGAGGGCGCGAGCGAACTCACGATTATTTGGCGCGTGGTCATGCCGCTCTGTCGGCCGGCGCTCGCGGTGCTGGCCGTACAGGTCTTTCTGGTGAACTGGAATTCCTTTCTCTACCCCTTTATCCTCACCTCATCGGAGTCGCTGCGTACGCTGCCGGTGGCACTGGCGCTACTGGCTGGTTATCAGGACATCAACGTGCCCCAACTTTTCGCGGCATCGCTCCTGTCGGCGCTGCCAGTTACTATTCTGTTTGTGATCTACTCGCGGCGGATCACCGAGGGGATCATCGCCGGCGCCTTGAAAGGCTAATCCTGTTGCAGCGCGCGCTCGGCGCGCAGGTAGTTAACCAGTCCATCGGCAATCGCTCGCGCGACTTTCTCCTGAAAATCGGGATCGCGCAGCAACTGCTCCTGCGCCGGGATCATCATGAAAGCCGATTCCACCAGTATCGCCAGATAACCGGTCGGTCGTGAGACCGCGAAGTTGGCATGGTAAAGCCCATAATCGCCAAGTCCGAGGTCGGCGACCAGTTGCTCCTGAACAGACTCGGCCAGCGCCTTGGAATGCGGGTGATAGTAGTAAGTCGAACTGCCGTTGTTAAAAAACGGGTTCACGCCATCCGGCAGCGCGTTGTTGTGTACCGAGATAAAGATATCGGCATCATAGCGGTCGGCCAGCACCGGTCGTTCATGAAGTCCCAGCGAGCTGTTGTCCTCCCGAGTGAGCATGACTTGTGCATGTCGTTCGCGGAGAATGTCAGCGAGCTTCAGGGCGATAGCGAGGTTGGCATCTTTCTCCTCGTAGCCGGTCGGGCCGATTGCACCGGGATCGGGGCTGTGTCCCGGATCGACCACAATTCGCAGGTTACGCAGGTCGCGGAACAGCTTGGGCGGATGTTTGAGGATCAGGTTGAACTGAGTGCCCTCATAGTTGCAGTCATATCCCCACAAAGGCTCGTTGAGATCGACTGTCAACCGCAGGATGCCATCTTCCGGTTGACTCCAGCGTATCAACTCAACCAGTTCGTCGGCTCGGTCGTAGCGAATCCAGTCAATGTTGGAGGTGCAATTGTAAAGGTCCAACTGCAGCCTGCCGGCAACGACATCCTCCTCCACTCGAAACGGCACCTGCGCTCCGACATCGAAGCTGATCCGGGTTTGATCATCCTCAGCGAAGGTCCGCACCAACACAACCTCACCTTTCGGCAGCAACGCCCCCGGCGGCAACAGTTTGATCGAGCTGTCCGGCAGCCAGGCATGCTGATTCGGCGCCAGTTCGGCGCGCAGATAATTCTGATAGTAGCCGGTGATTCGGAACTTGAGGCCGCGCGGCTGGAAAATCGACAGGTAGCCTTTGCGGGGACCGGTGCGGATGATCTGGACTGAGTCGATCAACTCACCCACGATGAAAACGTCATCATCGCTGACCTTGAACTGGACCGGGTTCGGCGAGCTAATGCAGCCACAGGATTGGTAGTCGTATTCAAAGTCGACTCCGCTGCGATCCAGGGTATTCAGCGGGTAGCGGCAGAGATGAAAGGTGATCTGAGTCGAATCGGCCACCTGACGCTGAGCCAGTTTTAGCGTGCCGCCGTAGACACCACGCACCAAGAGCGAGTCGGGAATGTCGGCCTCGCCGAAGAGCGCCCTGCCCCAGTAGGATTGCGGCTGTGGCGAGCCTTCAGTCAGTTGGGTCAGCACTGAATCGGTCGACAACTCGACATAGCCGTGATAGTCCGGCGTCCCGCGAAAGGAGAACTCCGCCCAGTCGCCCACCATCAGACCGCTATTTCGCGCCGGCACCCGGTAGCTCTTAACAATCACCAGTGAATCGCGTGGAGGAACTCGGTAAGGCTCCGGCACTCGCACCTGCAAGGAGATCGAATTTGTGTCACTCTCCAGTACCGCCACGACTTTGAATTCAAACTCACCCGGCTGCAACGGCAGAAACGCCAGCCAGCCACCGGCGAGATGCACCGGAATATCGAAACCATTGATCGTCAATTGCGCGCCGGGAGTCACATTGCCAAAGATGAATGAAGAGTCGGC
>JBDRQZ010000028.1:0-7243 GCA_043826025.1 bacterium
CGGCATTTTTCGACACCGCTCTCGGCGATGTCGACAATCGTCACACGAAACCCCTGTTCAGCCAGAAAGAGCGCATCGCGGCCCTCGCCGCCCCCCAGATCGAGCGCGCGGCCCTGCGGCGCGAACTCGATAAAACGCCGCACCAGATCGGAGGGCTGGCTGCCCCAGTAGAGCTCCGATTTGCTATAGGCTTTTTCGTAGTCTTTGCTCACCGGCGCAATCTAGGGCAGGGGGTGTCTGTGGTCAATGGCAATTCCAATACCCCGAAATAGGAAACGCGGCCTCTCAACCAGTGGGAGGCTGGGAGGCCGCGTACCTGCTTGTTTGGTAGGTAGCTTACGAGCACAGTGTTCAAATGTTCTTGGATGTCGGCAAATAAAAAATTGGCTGAGCGAGACGGTTTTTCGATGGGCGAATCTTGTCATTGCCGCGTGGCCGCAATCTACAAGGTTCACAGAAGCTCTGTGGTTGTGTTACTTGCTGTCAGATGAGTGCTTGGAAGAGATCGCGAGGCTTCCCGAGTCCTCGTGGGTTCTGGCCTGCGCCAGAACGACCAGCGTGGCCCTTGGCCACCGCGACCAAAATCGCGACTGCGCGCTCTAGCACTGCTCCCCGATCAAATCCAGCGTCGCCAGCCGGCCTTTTTCGGCGAACAAGACCAGCACATCACCGCCCTCGATCAGGGTTTCCGGCTGCGGGTTAACCAGTTTGCGGCCGTCGGCCTTGCGGATCGCCACCACTGTCGCGCCGTATTTCAAGCGCAAGCCGGAGTCTCTGAGTGTCTTACCGGCGAAAGGGCAACTTGCCGGGACCTCGACCTCCTCGATCTCCAGGCCCAGCTCGCCGCCAAAAGACTCGATCGACAGCGAATCGACCAGGTTCGGCTTCAGCGAGACCATCGCCATCCGTTTGCCGCCGGTGTCATGCGGCATCACCACCCGGTCGGCGCCGGCGCGCTCCAGTTTTTTGCGGGCGACCTGCGAATCGGCTCGGGCGATGATGAAAATCCCCGGATTGAGCTGCCGTGCGCTCAGGGTGATATAGACCGCGTCGGCATCGGAGGGAATCGTGCAGACCAGACACTTGGCGCTTTCGATCCCGGCGGCCAGCAGGATATCATCCTCGGTGGCGTCGCCGGAGATATAGGCGTGGCTGCCCTCGGCCAGATCGGTGGCCTCATTGATGTTGCGGTCGAGAACGACATAGGGCACGCCGGCCTTCTCCAGCTCCTCGCGCACGATCTGCCCGACTCGACCGGCGCCGGCGATGATGTAATGATCTTTGAGCTTTCGCAGCTTCTTATCCATTTTTCTTCTCCCCAGAATACGACGCATCTCGCCTTCGATGAAGAACTGTCCCAGGGTGCCGATTGTGTAGACCAAAGTCACCGCCGAGAAGGCGATTACCAGAATCGTGAAAATCTTGCCGCTCTGAGTCAGCGGATAGACTTCCTTATAACCCACCGTAGCGATGGTGATAAAGGTCATATAGAGGGCATCGAGAGCACTGGCGTCGGGGCGCGGGTCTAAAAGCCAGTAGCCCAGCGTGCTGCCGAGAATGGTAAGGCCCAGGATTGAGAGCAGATAGCGCAACCGCCGTTCCGGGGTGTGTCGCTCCAGCTCTTTGCGCGTCCGTAAGGCCATCGGCTTCTATTCCAGCAGCTTGAGAAAGGCGGCCAGCTCCCGCCGGAAGATTTCCGGTTTTTCCAGATGGATCATATGGCCGCAGTCGGGGATTTCAAACAGCGACCCCTGTGGCAGTTGCGCGTTGATCAGTTTCGCAACCGGCAGAAAATCAAGATCGTCGCGGCCGCAGAGCAGCAGGGTCGGCGTCGCCAGTTTGTCGATGATTTTGAGATCGCTTTCCTCAACATAGCGTCCCGCCTGGGGATCGGTCCAGATTGTGCCGGGGAAATCGCGCAGGCAGTCAAGAAAGAGTTGCTTCTTCGGCGAGCCATTCTCCAGCTTTGAAAAGAGCCTGAAAGTCTCCCAGGAGATTTTGGCCTGATCGACATCGATCATCCGTGCTGTCCGGAAGACATTAGGCCAGCCTTTGTAGTCGGTATAGCCGACCACATGGGGCGCCGCCAGCACCAGTTTCTCGACTTTGCCGGGGTGCCGCAGCGCAAACTTGATCGCCACCGCGCCGCCCAGCGAATGGCCAATCAGCGTGACTTTCGGCAACTCCAGCGCCGAGAGCAACTCACTCAGATCGGCCACCAGATCACGGTAGGAATAACCGCTCTCCGGGGCGAAACTCCGGCCATGTCCGCGCAGATCATAGGTCAGGACCTTGTTTTTACCGGCCAGAAATTGAGGCAGGTCGCCCCAGATGCGGGAATCGAGCGCGACCCCATGCACCAGCACCACCGGCGTTCCCTCGCCAGTCAGTTCGTAGTAGATTTTCTTTTCGTCGGTCTCATAGAAAGACATCGATGCCTCACTCATTGATGACTCGTCGTGGCAGATGCGCGCCGATCCGCGCCACGATCTCATAGTTGATAGTGCCGGCCCAATCGGCCAGATCCTCAGCCCTGATTATTTCATCGCCCGCTTTGCCGATCAGCACCACCTCATTTTCGAGCGATACGTCAGGAATATCGGTGATATCGATCATAAACATATCCATACAGACCCGACCGCGTATCGGCGCCCGCATGCCGTTGACCAGACAATAGCCCCGGTTGCCCAAAGCCCGGTCATAGCCGTCATAGTAGCCAATCGGCACAACCGCCAGTTTGATATCGGCAGTAGCGCGATAGGAGGTGCCATAGCCGACATATTCGCCCCGTTTGACATCTTTGATCTGCGCGATCACAGACTTCCAACTCAGCACCGGCTGTAGGATCTGGTTCTTCTTGCCGGACATTAGATAAGAAACATAGGTCTGTTTGGAGGGCCAGAGTCCATAAAGCGAAATCCCCACCCGCGCCAGATTGAAATGGGTGTCGGGGAACAGTAGCGAAGCCGCCGAGGAGGCGATATGCAGGTAGGGGACTTCAAAGCCGGACGCTTTCACCTCCGTCACCACCTCATTGAACCGCGCCAACTGTGATTCGGCATAGCTGTGATCGGTGGTGTCCTCGATATTGGCGAAATGAGAGGAAAGTCCGCGCAACTCCAAGTCGGGGTGCTGCTTGAAGATTTCGAGGAAACGCGGCAACTGCTCGCGGCGGATGCCCTGACGCTGCGTGCCGGTCTCGATCTTCAGGTGGCAAAATGCGGGATGGTCGGAGTTGGCGATTTCAGCTAGCCTCGCCAGCGTCTCCTGATTGTAGACCACAAAGTTGAACCTGGCGGCGACTGTGGCTTCCAGATCAGCCAGCGGGATATAGCCGAGAATTAGAATCTCGGTGCCGATTCCGCCATCACGGAGAATAAAAGCTTCCTCCAGATTGTGCACCGCGATAAAGGGATAGCCGCCCCGGTCAACCAGCCTGCCAATCTCAAGATAGCCATGCCCGTAGGCATTGGCTTTGAGCACCGGCACCAGCCGGCAGCCCTCAGCCAGCCGCGCGCTGATCGCCGCGATATTGTGCCGCAGCGCGGCGGCGTCGATCTCAACCCAGCTCAGATCGGTGACCGGCATAGTGTGCTGATTCTACGCCACCACAACGGGCAAGTCAAGATGGACATTCCAGAAGCGTGACCCAGCTGCAATTGTATTGACAACCACCTGAAGAATTGCTATATTTGTGAAGGTCGGGCAGAGATCTAAAATAACCGCAGAAAAGCTGAATATTCACGGGAGCGAAGGGTAATGTAATGGCAAGGCAGGATGGATCTTCACGTGAACCACCGAAGGGTATTGTGATTAGGATTGCGATTATAACGTTGATCGTCGGCGTGCTCACAATGTTTGCGACGTATCTCGGGTTGCTGCAAGTCGAGGAGGTAAGGGACTTTATTGGCTTGTCTCCCAAACCCAGTGACACTGATTCTGCGTTCACGCCAGTAGACGGTGCCACCTCAGGGGCGACAACTCAGGGCAGCCGGGGACCTGGTGAGTACAATTCGCCTCAGCTCAATAGTGCCGAGCAAAACGATCAGCCAACGGCAACAGACCTCCTTCCGGCAGCGCCGAGGCTTGGCGAGGAGTCGGGTTCGGGGAACTGGCAGGATCTGATTAAAAACGAGTTAGAATATCCCGGCTCTACTCCGATTTCCGAAGCTGCCGCGCGACGAGCAACAAGAAGCGACGACTCGCTAGATTCTCTAGCAGATTCTAGTGGTCTTCGAGGTCTAGATAGCGCTGGAGTCAAGAACCTTGAAAAGTACATTAAATGGGAGGCGGAGTGAAATCCTATCTGTTGTTTGCATTGGCAATGCTGCTATACATGGCTCCTGCGTGCGCGCTAGCTCAAGACATTTCGTCTAGCCTTAATCCTCTCGTTGAGCACGTAATGGCTACTGCCGATTGCGACAGTGTCTCGGCATTGGAACTGCTTAGTGCGCTCTTGGAATTCAAGGATGACCTTGGGTACAGGCTTGGCTACATCGCTGACCCAAAGAACCCGGTATCTTCTCGAGAACAGGTGGTTGAGGAGACTATCTCTGAATTGTTCAGAGACGAATCGGCGACAGTTCAAGTTTCAAGCAAATACCGAAGCGCCAAGAGTACAAGAACAATAAGAGAGTACTTGAACAACTTGCTGAGGCTGAACTACACCTACGGGTACATTTCTGTGCATCTGGAGTTTGCAAAGAGCATGGGATTCGTCGGCATCAAGTCGGTAGGCGGAGACCGGTACGATGTTGCCACATCGGTTTGGCAGCTTTTTACCGGGACAACGGACGCAGGGTTCTCGTATGACGACGCGACGCGCAAGAAGATCCGTCAGCTTGTGGAGCACACAAATGCTGGTACCTGGTCGATAAAGGCAACTGAAATAACTGTATCTGAGACAATTGAGTTAGAGCAATGGATAAGAGACGAGCGAGATCCCGAGTTTCACTAGTCATATTCCTGTTCTGCTTTATCGTAGAGGTTGCTGCGCCGTTAGCATCGTCGCAGGACGAGCCGTCAGGTGAAAGCTACAAGGAGAATCTGCTGAGAACATTGGCTCGTGTTGTTAGCGAGCCCTCAACTGGTTCACATGTCCCGGGAAGCAAAATCATCGAAGAGAGTATGTCTGATGTGGCACATATCGGATTCAAGAACATGAGAGAATGCTGTGTTCAGACATTTGTGGTCCGGTCGAGAAGCAATGGCATACAGATCAGCAAAATCGATGTTGTGTTTCTCAGACGACGGTCTGGTAGCCAAGTTGATTGGTGGGATGTCGTTGCAATCTGTAAGAATGGCAGGAGCGATCGACTGAGATGTATTCCACAAGACCTATACTCCAGCAACGATACTCCTCACACAGCGGACAGCTCGTTCATTCTTCCTCTCGCGCACGAATTCAATTTCTCTGACTTCTCGAGAGCGGTGGAAAACGGCTCAGTTTTAGCCACATCGTTGCTTCATAGCTTTGGTTTCGAGGCTCTTTCTGGTCATCGCTTGGATCCAGTCGGCGGCACACTTTATTGTATTGGCGGCTTTGACGTCGTGTTCAAAACTGGGGAGAAAGAAACCTTTGAGTTTATCGCTGAGGATATTCCTGTAACAGACAGACCTAGTGGATGGCAACTTGTAGAAGCTGTTGGTCATGAGACAGTTGCACCCGCTGTGGCTAGCGTCGATTCGGCGTCGGATACAGCGCTGAAGAGTGCTGCTGCTTCGTCTGAACCAGAAGAGTCGGATGAACAGCGCGAGATCACAATGGCTCACCCTCCAAAGGATAGCTCCCGATGCACCCTTGAGGTAATAGAGCAGGACCTGGCTTCTGACGCTGGGTCACAGGCTTCTGAAGAGCGACAGTGCCTTACCGTGAGGATGCACTACCACCGTTCGGGTTACCATGATTTAGGACACAACGCTCCCTTCTTGCGGATTGTTTTCAACTACTGTGATTCGATTGTCCCAGGATTTGACCCTAGATCGAACGAGTACATCTTTGCGTGCGAAGGTAGCTATCTCTGCCGTGAAGACTGGCTGCACCAAGCTATCGACTCAGACTTGAAACTTGAGATTGAAGTTGATCGATTCGACCATGGTACAACAATAGTTATCATACCTCGGCGGAGATTAATTCAGTTGGGTCCAATTATGGAAGATCGGTTTGAAGGCGGCGTGGCCAAGTACGTTGACTTCGCGATCCCTGACGAAAGGGGAAGCAAGAAGAAACGTGCCCGATGGATGTAGCCTTTATCTTTTTAGTCACTGCCGAAGATGCTCCAGAGGGCATGATAATTCGCCTGGATCGTTGGGCACGGCAAGAATACCCAAGGTGGTTCCGCTTCCTTAATGCGGTCCTGTCGAGTCGTTGGAATGGTGTCAGCATCCCGAGCCACGCTAGGCCTCTATTCACATTGACACAGGCTTTGCACTCTGTTACCATTCCGGCATGGAGATTAATCAGGAACTCTTGCAGGAACTCGCCGACCGGGCGCTGGCCGAGGATATCGGCACCGGTGACATCACCACCGCTGCGACAGTCAGCCATGAGCAGAATGGTCAGGCGGTAATCACCGCCAAAGCCGCCGGGATCATCTCCGGGCTCGATATCGCCGAGATGGTCTTTATGCGGGTCGATCCCGATGCCAAGTTCTCGGCCAAGCTCAACGAGGCCGACAAAGTCGAGCCGGGCAAGGTGATCGCCGAAATCTCCGGCAGCCTCGAATCGATCCTGGCCGCCGAGCGCACCGCGCTGAATCTCCTGATGCATCTCTCCGGAATCGCGACCCTGACCGCTCAGTTTGTCGCGGCAATCAAAGGCACCAAAGCCAAAATCCTCGATACCCGCAAGACCACGCCGGGTCTGCGGTTGCTGGAAAAGCGCGCGGTCCGTTCCGGCGGCGGCGCCAACCATCGGCTGGGACTCTACGATATGGTTTTGCTCAAGGAAAACCATATCGCGGCGGCCGGTTCGATCAGCGCGGCGCTGACAGCGACTTTGGCGCAGCGAGCAGAAGCCAAGAAGAAGTGGCTGATCGAAGTCGAAACCCGCTCGACAGATGAGATCAAGCAGGCGCTTGAATTCAAGATCGACCGGATCATGCTCGACAATTTCACGCCGGAGCAAGCGGCGGAGGCGGTCCAGTTGATTCGTAAGAGGAAATCCAAGCTCGAGATCGAGGCTTCCGGCAATATCGATCTCAACAATGTCCGCGACTATGCGGAAACCGGAGTCGATTTCATC
>JBDRQZ010000029.1:0-2064 GCA_043826025.1 bacterium
AGCAGCGGTATCGCCAGGCCAATACCGACCCGGAGCGGCTTGATGCACTCCAGGAGATGCTGAAGGTCATTCCCAAGCACAAGGGGACTGAGAAGCTCCAGGCCGAGATCAAGGCGAAAATTGCCAAGCTCAAGAAGAGCAGCGTCGGCAAGAAGGGTGGCAGCCGCCAGAAACAACTCGACAATATCCCTAAAGACGGTGCCGCCCAGATACCGCTTTTGGGCGGACCCAACTGCGGCAAATCTCAGTTTCTGGCGACGGTCACTAACGCCACCCCGGAGGTCGCCGAGTATCCTTTCTCCACGCGGACGCCCACAGCCGGGATGATGCCCTGGGAAAATGTCCAGTTTCAATTGATCGACCTGCCGCCGGTAGCACTGGCCTCCTATGAAGGCTGGATGAAGTCATTGATCTTTCGCGCCGATGCAATCCTGCTCTTTGCCGATCTCGGCTCCGACGATATCCTCGACGATCTCGAAACCGTGGTCAATATGATGGAGGCGCAGCAGATTCATCTGGTCAAGCCTGATTTCGACCCTGAGGATGAGGATCTCTCGCTGGAGGCGGTTTGGAAACCGACGCTGCTGGTCGCCAACCGCTGCGATCTCGATGAGGACAGCATTCGCTACGGTTTTCTCGCCGAGCACTTTGGGGATCGCTTCAGCATATATAGGGTGAATTCGAAGACCGGCTGGGGCACCGAGAGTCTCAAGGCCAATCTCTTTGCTTCACTGCGCTTGGTGCGCATTTACACCAAGATGCCGGGGCATGAGCCCGATCTCGCCGATCCGGTGCTTTTGACCCCGCCGGCGACAGTCAAAGATGCCGCAATCCATATCCACAAGGATTTCGCCCACAAGCTCAAATATGCGCGCATCTGGGGCGAGGGCAAACATGAGGGGCAGCGGGTCAATGAGGATTTCGAGATTGCCGACGGCGACGTGCTCGAATTCCATCTCTAGAGATTTCTCTGTTCGCCGAGCCGCCTTCCACTGTATATTCAGAAGATTATGAGCCTCAAACGTGACCTGCAGGACAACCTCTCGCTGTTTGCCGAGTTCTGGCGATTTATCCGCTACCGCAAACGCTACTGGCTGCTGCCCTTCTTTATCATTATCGCACTGCTCTCGGTGTTTATCGTGCTGACCGAAAGCAGCGCGTTTGCGCCCTTTATCTATTCACTCTTCTAGCCCGGACCGATTATGCCGCGACGCTCACGGTTCAAGTCAGTCATCTTCGCAGTCCTGATTCTGCTAGCTCTGTTCGCAATGGCTGAAGGCGTACTCCGGCTGATCGATCTCAACCCCAGAGTTGACAATCCATTCTTCATGCTGGTGCGGGTTTATGAGTACCCGGAGTATTTCGAGAAAGATCATGACCTTTTCTGGCGATTGCGCAAGAACGTTGAGGCGGGGACTGAGTTTCTGGTCTCCGGCAGCTATCTCACCAACTCGCTGCGTCTGCGTGGCCCGGAGATCGATCTGGCGGACTCGCAGGACAAGACTCGCATCGCTTGCTTCGGCAATTCCTGCACCTTTGGTTGGGAACTGGCGGAGGATCAAACCTACCCAACAGCGCTTGGCAATGAACTCGGTGGCACCTATGCGACTTTCAACTGTGGCGTGCCGGGGTATTCATCTTATCAGGGATATGAGCTTCTCAAACGTCTTGAGCTGATCCTCAAACCTGAGATCGTCACTCTCTGCTATGGCTGGAATGATCACTGGGCGGCTGGATTCGACATTGAGGACAAGGCGCAGGAGATGCCGGCGCAGTGGCTTCTGGACATTCAAAATCTGCTCTCACGCAGCTATCTCTATCGCAGTGTCAAGTATCTGCTGTTGTCCAAAGCCGAGAAAGAGAAGGAATACACCTATAACCGCGAGTCACCCACTTATCGGGTCTCTGTTGAGGATTACCGAACTAATCTGATTGAGATGGTCCGTTTCTGTCGCCAGCGCCAGATCGAGCCGCTGCTGATCACGGCGCCGATCGGCGATGCCAACCCTAATGAGATAGAGCCTTACGAGATTTACCATGAACTCTACAACCAGATGGTGCGTG
>JBDRQZ010000030.1:0-2051 GCA_043826025.1 bacterium
CCGCGGTCACCAGTGACAAACTCGCCACCGGCGCGGTGCAAAGTCGACAGCTCTCAGCCACGGCATTCACCGGCGAGCAGATCGCCGATGGCAGCCTGACCGGTGCCGATCTGGCAGATTCCACGATCACCGGCGACAAGATTGCCGCCGGCAGCATCGGCGCAGCTCATCTTTTATCGATGTCTTTCACGGGTGAGAATATTGTCGATGGCAGCTTGTCCGGCGCCGATATCGCCGATGGCTCCATCAACACGGTTGATATCGGACCGGGTGAGGTGAATTCCTATAGTATCGCCGACGGTTCAATCATCGGGGATGATATCGCCGGCAATACGATCACCGGAGTTAAGATTATGGACGGCTCGATCGGCTCCGGCGATCTCGGCTACAGCGTGGTGGGTACGGCCCAATTAGTCAATAACGGCGTATATGGCATCGACATCGCCGACAACTCGGTGACCGCCGATGATCTGCTCGATGAACCGGGCGTCGCCTATACCAGCTCGGCGCTCAAGACCAATGTCAGTTCGACTGTGCAGAACTGGATGTCGGTGACAGTCTCGGCGCCCAGCAGCGGCTACCTCGTCGCCTGGCTCAACTGCACTGCCGAGATCACCTCGGGAGAAATCGCCCAGGCGGGCATCAGCGACAATTCTACCAGCATCGGTGACTATGGCGAAGCCAAGATCGTCTCCTCGGCAATGTCCACCGGCGCCGGCTTAAGCATCTCCGCCACCAGTGTGATCGCGGTGGCCGGGGCTGGTGATGTCACTGTCTATGCCAATGTGCGAGCCGCAGTCAGTTCTTCCGGGCCGGTCGACTATAGCAACGGCAGACTACAGGCGATTTTTGTCACGACCGGTTACTAGCCATGTGCAGACTGTACTACACACTTGCACTTCTGGTGCTGCTTGCCGCGGGACTCTGCGGACAGCAACAGAGCGGGACTGCGGCCTCAGGGCAGGCCGAGTCGACCGGCAAAGAACTCCAGAGTATTGTCGGGCAACCGGTCGCCGGTTTGACCGGCGGTCTGCTGGGCCGGTCACTTCTGGATAACTATGTACCGGGCGATGCCGACGCTAGTCGGATGATTAACATTACCGATGCGGTCTACCTGATCGTCTATATTTTCAATAATGGCAATGAACCCCGGCCCTATGTGGCAGGCGATGCCAACTGCGACGGGGTGGTCAATATCGCCGACGCGACTTTTTTGGTGAGTTACATTTTCGGTAGTGAATTGCCGCCCGGTCTCTGCTACTAAGTTCTATTCGAGCCCCAGCGATTTCATCTTGCGGTAGAGATAGCTACGGTCCAGACCGAGCTGCTCCGCCGCCAGCGTGACATTGCCACGACAGCGGGTGATCGTGCTGTCGATGAAGCTGCGCTCAAACTCCGCCACCGCATCCTTGAGGCTCAGCGGTTCAGTTGGCATTCGACCGGACTCGGCAGTCAGCAGTCGGTCAAGGTGAACGACATCCAGATTTCCGACCGGACTCATGATCAGTAGATGTTCGAGGATGTTGCGCAACTCGCGCACATTGCCGGGGAAGCGGTACTCCTGCAATCGATCCGTCAACTCCGATCTGAGCTGAGGTACCGGTTTGCCCATCCTGAGCGCCAGCCGTTCAAGATGATGTGCAGCGATCAGCGAGATGTCGCGCTTAATCTCCCGCAGCGGCGGCAACTGGATCGTGAAAACATTGATGCGATAATAAAGATCGCGCCGGAAATTGCTCTTGCCGATTTCCGCCTCCAGGTCGCGATTGGTGGCGCAGATCAACCTGAAATCGACCTCCTGCAAATCGCTGCCGCCCACCGGCGTGATCACGCGCTCCTCCAGTACCCGCAGCAGTTTGGCCTGCAACAACGCCGGCATTTCGGCAATCTCATCGAGAAACAACGTGCCGCCATCGGCAAGCGCGAACTTGCCGACCCGTTTGCCGGTCGCGCCGGTGAACGCGCCTTTCTCATGGCCGAAAAGTTCCGACTCCACCAGTTCACCCGGAATTGCGGCAGCATTGACGGCGATCAAGGGGCCGCCATGACGT
>JBDRQZ010000031.1:0-2857 GCA_043826025.1 bacterium
GTCTATGAAGTGCCCAACGCAATGCGACGGGCTTCGCTTTATCATGCCTATGAGGTCACTGATGGTGACACGACCGATTTGCACACACTGTTCAGCGATAACTTTCCCTATCAACGAATCCTGCTGCTCCGGGAGAAACCCGAGTTTGAACCGGTATTGCCCGATTCCGGGGCGGTGGAGCAAGTCGAGATCGTGACGCACGATGTCAACTACCAGAAGTATCGGGCGACGCTGACCACGCCCGGACTGCTGTTTGTCTCGGAGAACTACTTCCCCGGCTGGCAGGTTAAAGTCGATGGTCAGCCGGCTCATCTCTTGCGCGCCGATCACACCTTCCGGGCAGTCTCCCTGCCTGCCGGTGAGCATGAGGTGGAGTTCTCGTTCGACTGGCCACGTTATGAAAACAGCAAGCTGGTCACCCAGGTGACGATTTTGCTCTCGCTTCTGGGCCTGGCCGGCTGTCTGGTTTGGGAGCATCGGGGAAAGGGCAAAGCGGCGTGAGCGAACGAGCACTGGTCCTGCTGCCGACTTACAACGAGAAAGACAATGTCGCTCGGATCACGGCGCAGATTCTGGAAGTCGATCCTCGGCTGGAAGTGCTGATTATCGATGACAACTCTCCTGATGGTACCGGTCAGATTGCCGATCAACTGGCTGCCGCCAAGCCCCGCATCAAAGTGCTGCACCGCGCGCAAAAGCAGGGGCTGGGGCGCGCCTATATTGCCGGTTTCCATTACGGCATCGAGCAAGCGTACGACTTCATCTTTGAGATGGACGCCGACTTCTCCCACCAGCCGAAATACCTGGCCGACCACCTCGACAACGTTCAAAGCTGCGACATCAGCCTCGGCTCGCGTTACATCAAAGGCGGTGGGGTCGAGAACTGGCCCCGCAGCCGCTGGGCAATCAGCTATTACGCCAATGTGTACTCGCGCGTGGTCACCGGCCTGCCGGTCAAAGACGCGACCGGCGGTTTCAAGTGTTTCCGCCGCGAAGTACTGGAGGCGCTCGATCTGGACCGGATCAAATCTAATGGCTACTCATTCCAGATCGAGGTCAGCTTCCGCGCCTGGCTCAAGCGTTTCCGCATCCGTGAAATCCCGATCATCTTCGTTGAGCGCGAGGCGGGCGATTCCAAGTTTTCGCGCAAGATTATCTGGGAGGCAGTCTTCATGGTGCTCTATCTCGGCCTGCAATCAATTCCTTTTCGGATTAAGCGTCTTTTCCGCAGAAGCTAGATGATCCCCCCTCCTCCTTCGGTCTCGGTCATCATCGTCAACTACAACACTCCCGAACTGGTCCGGGTACTGATCGACTCCCTGCAAACCCAGACCGCCACGGCGCTGGAAATCCTGGTCATCGACAATGGCAGGAGGCGATTCCGGCCGTCGCCCGGAGAATCCCGGACACGCGTCTGGCACCTCAACCACAACCTGGGGTTTGGGCAGGCGGTCAATTTGGCCGCGCGATTTGCCGCGGCACCTTACCTGCTGCTCGCCAACTCCGATTGTCAGATCGACAGCGATGCCGTCGCGCAACTGACCGACTTTCTTGATTCGCGGCCGGAGGTTGGCGCCTGCGCTCCGTGCCTGCTCTATCCCGATGGCAACTCGCACGCCTCCGCTCGTGAGCTGCCAACCTTCGCAAACATCGGTGCTTCGCGGCGATCGCTCTGGCGCAAAGGCGAACCATATACTCGTGAGGCTGTCGCTGAGCGCATCGAGGTCCCGGCGGTTTCGGCCACCTTTTTCCTGATTCGGCGCGAACTGTTCGAGCAGCTTGGCGGGTTCGATCCGCACTTCTTTATGTATGTCGAGGATACCGATCTTTGTCGCCGCATTCGCGAGTCTGGAAAATCGATATACTATCTGGGTGACCTGACAGTCCGCCATCTCTGGGGTGCGAGTGGCAGTCAACGACGCTGGCAACTGACGCTGGCACACCACCACTCGATCAGATACTACTTCCGCAAGCACTTCGGTGGTCAACGACTGGCCAATTGCTGGTTCACAATCAAGCTGGCTGCCAATCTGATCGCGACCTCGCTGTTGCTCCTGGTGGTGAGGCGGGAAAAATGATGAGCGCGAACCTGGCCATAGGATTGTCCGCTCTGAGCGGGCTGGCTATCACCGCTTTGCTCTCCCTTATTCTCGGGCGGCTGGCTTTGCGGCACGGCTGGGTCGATCGACCCGGAGGCCACAAGCGGCATGACCGACCGGTGCCTTTTATTGGCGGCTGGGCGATTTTCGTGGGTTTCTGGTGCGGCATGCTGCTCAGTTACTTGCTGCTGCCGGAAATACATGCCGAATGGCGGCGCTATCTACCCGGCTTCTTTCTGGCGCACCTGATGATCTTCGCCGGCGGGGTGATCGATGATTTTGTAAAACTGACACCCTGGGTCAAGCTGTTGATTCAAGTCAGCGCGACCCTGGTCCTGATAGCTGTCGGCCTGCGGATTGACACAATCTATGTACCCTTCACCGGGTCCTATCTTCTGGGCGATCTGACCTACCCGGCGACCATTCTCTGGGTAGCGTTGATTGTCAATGCGGTGAACCTGATCGATGGCCTTGACGGTCTGGCGGGGGGACTCTCGCTGATTACCTCCCTGGGGCTACTTTATACCGGGTTCGTGCTCCAGGTGCCGGTAATCGCGATTCTTTCGGTGATTCTGATCGCAGTACTGCTCGGTTTCCTGCCCTTCAATTTCCCGCGAGCCTCGGTCTTTTTGGGCGATTCCGGCTCGCAATCACTCGGGTTCATCTTCGCGGTGGCGGCGATCTATTGTCCGATTAAGAGCTACACGGTCGTCGCCATGTTCGTACCATTGTTAGCGCTGGGAGTTCCGCTGCTGGAG
>JBDRQZ010000032.1:0-4367 GCA_043826025.1 bacterium
GCCACCGCCAGGCTGGCGCCGGATTAACAGTCGCTGTGAGTGATGAGGAAGTTGCAATCTTTACGCGACCGGGTTTGCTGGATATCTGTCAACTTCAGCACATAACCCGCCAGCAGATCGATATCTGGATTATCGAGGGCGATTGGCAAGCCGATCGCCCCAAGGTACTGGTCACGCGCCATTTGAAGGAATTGCCCGGTACGCTGCCCGATAATGTCGTGGCGACAATCGGTCCGGAACGGGTTAGCGAAGTGCCCGCGCACTTTGAAGCCGGGGATCATGGCGGACTGGGCTCTCTTGTGAGCAGTACCATTCTTGATAAGAAAACGGAGACTCGAGAGTGAGGATGAGTCATACGCCCAGATACCTGCGTGTGTCGCTGCTATCGACCTGCAATCTGCAGTGTTCGTACTGCCAGCCTGGAGGCAAATACCGACCGGCGGTTTTGGCGGTGGAAGACAAAGTGTGTTCGGCTATTAGGTTCCTACATGGCTCTGGCATAAGAAAAATCCGTTTCACGGGAGGCGAGCCAACATTATCCAAAGGCCTGTGTCGACTGGTATCCTTTGTCAAAGCAATGGATAAGGATGTTCACACCGCTATCACGAGCAACGGCGTTCTTCTCGAGTCCAAGGCAAAGGAGTTGTCTAGGGCCGGACTGGATTCTGCAAACATAAGCCTCGACACACTTGATCCAGCGAAGTTTCGAGCGCTGACCGGCAGTCACGTTCTGAACCGGGTAATATCCGGGATTGACGCAGCTGCCGAGTATATCGGCGACGTCAAACTGAACTGCGTATTGATCCGAGGTGTCAATGATGATGAAGCTGACCGGTTGATTTCATTTGCCAACAGTCGCGGACTGGACATCCGGTTCATAGAATTCATGCCGAATCGTTACAGTGCTTCCGGTGATCCGCGGTTTGTCTCGAGCGAAGAAATCCGCTCTCGGCTGCCTTGGGACTTTCGGGCAGCACCGACTGGGGCCAACAGCGCGGCTCGGTACTTCACGGATCCCTCACTCGGGATAAGAGTCGGATTCATCAGTTCGGTCAGCAGCCCGTTCTGCGCTGGCTGCGATCGAATTAGATTAACTGCCGACGGTCTGCTGCAAACCTGTCTCTATGATTCCAACAATATCAATCTTTTCGATCTACTTGCGGATGATTCCAGGCGGGCTCAAGCGGAATTCATGGAATTAGCGCGGCTGAAGCGATTCCGAGGTTGCCATAATGCGGCCAAGCCAACCACCTCCTTGCCATCTTTCTCCGCCATTGGAGGTTAACGGTGGCTGAGACGGGAGATAGCTTTAGTGACTGAATACGGTGAGGTGTATCGTCTTTCGATTTCTGCCAGGAAGGGATCGGGAAAGATCAATATCGGTGAGGTGTCGTTCATAGAGAATTTCGGCATCGCTGGTGATGCTCACGCCGGATCGGAGCGCCAGGTATCGCTGTTGCCGTTTGAGGCATTTGACCTCGTTCGTGAGCGCTTGCCTGACGTAAAGCCCGGCGACTTTGCCGAGAACATAACCACGCGCGGCATCGATTTTTCATTCAGCACAGTGGGCGACCAATTGCGCATCGGTGACGGCGTGCGACTGGTGATCACCCAAATCGGGAAGGAATGTCACAACGACTGCCAGATTCGGCAGGCGGTGGGAGATTGTATCATGCCGCGCCTGGGCATATTCGCCTCAATCGCTGAGGGTGGGCTGGTTCGGGTCGGCGACAGAATCCGCTGGGAAAACAGCAGTGTTTGAGGGACGTCCCGGCAGCAGTAAGTATCGTATCTCCGACTAGCCGAAGGCACCGCACCTGATTGCCGGAGGTTCCGGTGATTGCGCATCGACGGGGGGAAACCGTGATTGAGTTTGATGAAGCATGTGAACTGATCTTTGAGAACACCAGTCGACTCGGAACTGAGGAGCGGCTGATTGAAAGCGCGATTGGGTGCGTGTTGGCTCAGGACGTGGTGTCTCCAATCGACGTTACGCCTTTCAGGAACTCGGCCATGGACGGTTTTGCCATAAAGTCTCAATGGCTCAGGGAATGCTCGACGGACAACCCCAGGGAGGTCCCGATAAGTTCCACCTTATTCGCCGGTGACTCTGCTGCAGATCATGTCGACGATCGGCACGCAGTGAAGGTGATGACCGGTACTCGGGTGCCGGACCGATTCGATGCCGTGGTTCCATTCGAAGAAACCGACTACGCCGACGATGAGGTTCGCTTCTTCAAACCCGCAGTTCCCGGACAGCATATCCGCGAAGCGGGGGAAGACATAGCCTGCGGCCAGAAGCTATATACCAAGGAGACTAAGCTGGGCCAGCTCGACATCGGTGTCCTGGCAGCGATCGGCTTGCGCTCGGTGATGACTTACCGCAAGCCCTCGATAATGATAATAGCTACCGGTGATGAACTGACGGATCCTGGTGACAAACTGGCCGACAACAGAATATACGACTCCAATACTTACACCATCCTCTCGCTGGTCGCGCCTTATTGCGACCGGGCGGAACGCATCTCCCGCTTGCCGGACAGGGAAAAGGAGTTGCGGCACGTACTTCTCTCGTCGCACGATGTCATCGTAACCAGCGGCGGGGTATCAGCCGGTGAGCGGGATCTCGTTGTTGATATCGCTGAATCATGCGGGTGGCAACGAGTTTTTCACAAGGTTCGAATCAAGCCCGGCAAGCCAGTCTATTTCGCCGTGCGCGAGAAACAAGTCCTGTTTGGTCTACCTGGAAACCCGCTATCCGCCGCTGTTACCTGTTCCGTGTTCCTGATACCCGCTCTAAAGAAAATGGCAGGGTTAGCTGATTACCGATTGTGCCCAAAGCCGGCTAAATTGGTGCCGGAGGCGATCCGCAAATCTGGACGGAAACTGATCTGGCCCGGTTTCATAAGAGAAGAAGCTGGCCGCACGGTTGTCCGTTTTTCGCCTAAGAAATCGTCCGCGGCACTGACGGCGCTCCTCGGTACCGACGGTTTAATAATTCAGGATGCCACGGATGGAGGACCTGGAGAGGTTATCGTCAAGGCAATCCCGTGGAGCCATATACTTAAACTGTGATCCCTCTCGCCAAGCCCCGTTCCGACTGAACTGCGGCGTGCACGGAAGTGTATCCGAAATAACGTTGGCGCCATGCGGTTTCCTGTAATGGAGTTCTCCGCAATCGAGACCTCTCTGGGTTTCCGGAAGCGAGGTAGATGCCTCTGCCCGCATTGGGGATTCTGGCATCAAGTCCGGAGACAATCAAGGCACCTTCCCGGCCTTCACGGACACGCGGCCGACAAATGAGTTGATAGTCGCTTTACTGTTTCTTGGAATTTGAGCGAAAAATGGCGCGCTGTATGTCGTCAGGCAGAGTATGTCTTAGCTTTAGGTCGCTTAAGTCAACTTCATCTCAAAGCGTGCGTATATCTGCTCAATCACGTTCACGGCGAAGGCGGTTTCATCGTCGGTGCCGGAACATATACGTATGCCGTTGCCAATCCCAAAAGGTTTGGCCGGCCTGACAATAAGACCTTGGTCAAGACAGTGCTCAAAAAACCGCAGAGCATGTTCTTCTGTCGGCAGCAAAATCAGAACGAAATTAGCGGCTGTCTTTATATACCGGATACCCAAATCGTCAAAGCAGGATGTGAACCGTGCCAGCGATCGGCGATTGGCTTCGATTGTTCGATCCAGGAATTCGGTGTCATCTAATGCCGCTATAGCTGCCACTTGAGCTAACAGGTTCGGTTCGAACGGAAGCTTCACTTTAGCAAGTGCACTAATAAGATACTCTGGTCCGACGGCAAAACCGATCCGGAGTCCAGCCAATCCATACGCTTTGGACAGAGAGCGTGTGACTATCAGGTTGTCGTAGTGGTAGCTCAGACCATCTCGGTAGTCGTGCTGTTCGGCGGCATAGGCGTAGTAGGCCTCGTCAAGAATGACCAGTACATCTTGACGTATCCGGTTCATAAACGCTTTAAACCGGTCGCCGGTGAATACTGTACCGGTCGGGTTGTTGGGATTGGCCAGGTAGACAATCCTGGTATCAGCGGAGATCGAATCGGCCAGGGCTTCCAGGTCAAAGGCATAATCCCTCAGTGGAACTAACCGCAACTTTCGGTCCAGTTTGCGGACATTGACATAAATCCCGACAAAGCTCCCCTCCGAGGTCAAGACTTCGTCCTGCTCTGAGGTAAAGGCGTTGACGATGTACCCCAACAAGGCATCGGTGCCGTGAGCGCACACAATCTGCGATGGATTCCTGCCATATCGATCGCCAATTGCAGCCACCAGTTCAGTTGAGCGGGGATCTACATACCGGTGCAGTTCAGCGGTTACTTGTTGCACAGCGGCTACAGCCTATG